>JAYTBZ010000367.1:0-2557 GCA_043736705.1 Flavobacterium sp.
AATGTCAGAACATTTATGGATGTACGAAGGAGTAACAGAATATTTTGCCAATCTTTTTCAAATCAATCAAGGATTAATCCCTGAAGAAGAATTCTATTCCCGCCTAGCAGAAAAAATTGAAAATGCAAATGCGATGAACGATACTATGCCATTCACTACGATGAGTGCTAATGTATTAACAGAACCGTATAAAGCACAATACTTGAATGTCTACGAAAAAGGTGCGCTTATTGGTATGTGTATCGATATCATTATCCGAGAAAAAAGTAATGGCACAAGAGGAATTTTAGATTTGATGCAAAAATTATCAAATGAGTATGGTGTAGCTAAACCATTTGATGATGCTGACCTTTTTGCAAAAATAACTTCTTTTACCTATCCTGAAGTAGGTGTATTTTTGGCTACTTACGTATCTGGATCGACTCCAATTCCGTACCAAACCTATCTGTCTAAAGTTGGTGTCACAAAATCTGTCGAAAAAGTACCTGGAAATGTATTTCTAAAAGGGCAATCCCCATATATTAAAGTCAATCAAACTACCAAAGAAATTATCGTTCTTCCAAATATAGAGTTGAATGTTTTCTATACCAACCTAGGATTGAAAGGTGGAGATATTTTAGTATCCATCAATGAAAAACCGTATTCATTGGATAATATTTATGAAATGATCACGGAAAGCACCAACTGGAAAGAAAATGATGCAATTACTATTAAAATAAAACGCGAGGGTAAAGAACAAATTATAACTGGCAAAGTAAAGTTCCCGTATGAAGAAAAAGAAGGTCTCAAAGCAACAGATACTAGCAAAAACTCTTTAAAAGAAGCGTGGTTGAAATCATAATTTCAAAAAATATTTAAAGAAATCCCAACTTAGTTTTGGGATTTTTTTTTGAAAATTGAACGCATTAGCAAAATCATTCCAACAATTTTCTTTATTTTGCACCAAAATATTAATTGCTAAAAAATTGTAGTAATTGAATCGCTAAATTTAAAATTAATCAAGAAAAATAGCGAACCTTTTGCTTCACAAATAAATTAACTAAACATGAAAAAATCGATTATTGCATTTGTCACACTTATCCTTTTGGCCTCTTGCAACAACAATAAATCAAAAACTAACTTAATTATTACGGGAAATATTAAAGGACTTAAAAAAGGCACTTTGTATATCCAGAGAATCCTTGACAATAAATTAGTAGCGATTGACACTATTAAAATGGATGGTAACTCCTCTTTTGAAAGCAGTTTAGATCTTAAATCTCCAGAAATGCTATATTTATTTTTAGATAGAGGCGTAACCAATTCCTTGGATAATAATTTACCATTTTTTGCTGAACCAGGAAACATTACAATTGAAACCAGTTTAGATCGGTATTTATCTGATGCTAAAATTAAAGGATCAAAAAATCAAGAAATATATGAAGAGTATAAAAAAATCAATACTCGTTACACAGACGAAAATCTTTCCTTAATTGAGCAAAAATTCAATGCTATCAAAAGTAAAAACACGAAAAAAATTGATAGCATCAGCATAAGACAAGATTCTAACATCAAAAGAAAGTACCTTTTTGCCACTAATTTTGCACTAAATAATAGGAAGTTCGAAGTAGCACCTTTTATAGCACTTTCAGAAATATACGATATCAATATCAAATATTTAGATACAATACAAAAATCAATGCCACCTAAAGTAGCAAACTCATTATATGGAAAAAAGCTAACACAATATATTGCCAGTATTAAAGGTCAAAAATAGAAAGCGCTGTCTGACTTTTACTTTTACTTATTAAAAACAAAAAATCATCTTGTGAAATCAAGATGATTTTTTTTGTTTTTAAACCCAAGCAATACTTAAAGCACAATAAAACAGAATTAGATATTAAAACAAATTACATGCCACCCATTGCTGCTCCACCAATTAAAGCAACAACGATCATCAAAAAGTATAAAGAAAAAATAACTATGGTCATGATGCCAATAAACTTGTAATGTGATTTTAAATATTGAAATGAAAGCGTCAATTTTTCGGAATCGTTTGTTGCGCATGCAAATTTAGCATTTGAGGCAAACTTGTTTAAATAATATACTGGAAAAAAATAAAGAGCGGCTAGGAGCAAATAAACGACAGTCATTACCATTCCAAAAGAGCCACTCATACTACTCATGGCAGGATTTATTCTACCCATTGCAGAAAACAATGTACCTGCAAATAAACCTGCAAGAACTATGAAACCAATTCCAACATACCCTAAAATAGATAAAAAATAAGCCCATTTTGCGGTTTCTTTCAAAAAGTCTTTTGCAGACTCATTTAGTTTCATTTCTAAATTCTCAGTATTTGAATGCTCTTCCATAATTTATTTTTTTAGTTAGTCATCAAATTTAACATAAAAAATAGGACATCCAAATAAAAATAATTTTATTCATATAGTACTAAAAACAAAAAACCATCCCGTATAAAAGGGATGGTTTTATTAAGAGCCGGCGGAGGGACTCGAACCCACGACCTGCTGATTACAAATCAGCTGCTCTAGCCAACTGAGCTACGCTGGCGACT
>JAYTBZ010000368.1:0-2557 GCA_043736705.1 Flavobacterium sp.
TTAGAAATTAATAAAAATGAAACAGTATAAATTCATATTAAGTGGTGGCGGAACGGGAGGACATATCTATCCTGCAATTGCTATTGCAAATGAATTACAGGCTCGTTTTCCCAATGCCGAATTTCTTTTTGTAGGTGCCCAAGATAAAATGGAAATGCAAAAAGTGCCGCAGGCAGGTTACAAAATCAAAGGACTTTGGATTTCAGGATTACAGCGCAGACTAACATTTGATAATGCACTTTTTCCAATTAAATTACTTTCTAGTTTATTAAAATCTAGAACCATAATCAAACAGTTTCAACCCAATGTGGTTATTGGAACAGGTGGTTTTGCGAGTGGTCCGTTATTGCAAGTAGCCGCAATTTCAGGAATTCCAACGGTGATTCAGGAGCAAAATTCCTTTCCGGGAATTACAAATAAACTGTTGGGTAAAAAAGCTAACAAAATCTGTGTGGCTTACGAAAATCTCGAACGCTTTTTTCCAAAAGAGAAAATGATACTAACTGGAAATCCAGTTCGACAGGATTTAATTGATATTAAAAGCAAAAGAGAAGAGGCTATTCAATATTTTAATTTAGATCCAAATAAAAAAACATTGTTAGTTCTTGGAGGAAGCCTTGGAGCAAGAAGAGTCAATCAATTAATCGAAAAAGAGTTAGGCAATATGCTTTCTCAAAATGTTCAGGTGATCTGGCAATGCGGAAAGTTGTATTTAGAAGAGTATAAAAAATACAATTCAGCAAATGTTCAGGTTGTTGCTTTTATTGATAGAATGGATTTAGTATATGCCGCGGCAGACATTGTCATTTCGCGTGCAGGCGCCTCTTCTGTGTCAGAGTTATGCATAGTAGGAAAACCAGTTATTTTTATTCCGTCACCTAATGTGGCTGAAGATCACCAAACTAAAAATGCGGAAGCCATAGTCGATAAAAAAGGAGCATTGATGCTTAAAGAATCGGAGCTTGATGAACAATTCGGCCTTGTTTTTGAAGTCTTACTGAAAGATCAAGGAAAGCAAAATCAGCTGAGTGAAAATATAAAAGCATTGGCTATGCCAGAAGCAACAAAACAAATTGTTGATGAAATTGTAAAGCTAATTGGATAGAAATAAAAAAGAAAATATACCAAAGACTCAAAATAAAATGAACTTAAATCAAATACATAACGTCTATTTTATAGGAATCGGAGGGATTGGAATGAGTAATTTGGCTCGTTATTTCAAGAATCTTGGTAAGAAAGTTTCGGGATATGATAAAACGCCTTCAGTTCTTACAAATGAATTGATTGAAAGTGGTATTTCAATTCATTTTGAAGATGATATACATGCAATTCCTAAAGATTTTTACTTAGAAAATACGTTGGTTATTATTACACCGGCGGTTCCAAAGACGCATTCAGAGTGGAATTATTTCCTAGAAAGAGACTTTCAAGTAAAAAAGAGAGCGGAGGTTTTAGGAATAATCACCAAAGATACTTTTTGTTTTGCCGTTGCTGGAACGCATGGTAAAACGACTACTTCAGGTATTTTAGGACATATTTTATATGAAAGCGGAGCAGATGTTACCGCTTTTATTGGTGGCATTGTAGAGAATTATAATTCAAATTTAATAGGAAGTGGAAAAACGGTAACTGTAGTTGAAGCAGATGAATTTGATCGTTCGTTTTTGCACTTGCATCCCAATATTGCGTGCATAACTTCTATGGATGCAGATCATTTGGATATTTATGGAACCAGTGAAGCAATCGAGGAATCTTTTGTTGAATTTGCATCTAAAATAGAAGACAAAAGCAATCTTTTTATAACAAAAGAATTGCCACTTGAAGGCGTAACTTGTGCCGTTAATGAAGATGCAGTTTTCAAGGCTTTTAATGTTAGAATAGGAAATGGTAGTTATGTTTTTGATGTGCAAACGCCTACCGAAGTAATTCAAGATTTGCATTTTGGTTTACCGGGCAGACATAATTTAATGAATGCTTTAATGGCTATCGCAATGGCAAAATTATTTGGCACCCCAACCGATGCTATTGCAAAAGCCATCGCATCATTTAAGGGAATTAAAAGAAGATTTTCATACCAAATTAAAACAGATGCGAAGGTGTATATAGACGATTATGCGCATCATCCAACAGAAATTAATGCGGTGCATCAAGCGGTTCGAGAATTGTATCCAAATCAAAAAGTATTGGCTATTTTCCAGCCTCATTTGTTTAGTAGAACGAGAGATTTTGCTGATGATTTTGCCCAAAGTTTATCGGCCTTTGATGAAATTATTTTATTGGATATTTATCCAGCACGTGAATTGCCAATGGAAGGCATCAACTCCAGCTGGTTAATGGGAAAAATGACAAATAGCAATAAAAAAATAGTAGTTAAAGATAATTTGATTGCAACCATTTTAGAAAGTGATGCAACTATAATTGTTACAATAGGAGCAGGAGACATTGGAGAGTTAGTTCCGTCAATTAAAAAAGCGATAAATGAAACTATTTAATTGGACAAATATTCGATTAATACTGATGTTTGTGTTGGTGATTTTTTTATTTTCATTTACGTCAA
>JAYTBZ010000369.1:0-5558 GCA_043736705.1 Flavobacterium sp.
AAATTGCTCATCATCAAGAATTTTATGCTTTATAGTTTGACTCAGTGACGTATATTTTAATTTGCCATTTGACTGTCGGATCCAAAAACCAAATTCCATATAGCAACCTGTGAAAATTTTATTTCCTATCACTTTTACAGATCGAACAATGGTTTCATTTGGTGAAGAATACAATTCCCAATTAGAACCGTTAAACTCTAATAATCCCTCATTATTTGCAAAGAAAACATACTGATTTGCATCTTGAGAAATCATCCAGTTCTGGTTGCCTGCTCCATAAATTGTAGAAGCATATTTGACAATGGGCGGCAACTCTTGAGAAAAAGCACAGTAGGAAAATAAAAATAGTAAAAGATGTAGTTTTGCTTTCAAAGGAATCTTGATGTTAATTATTTCAAAAATAAACTTAAAAATAGTACTTATTTATGGGATAGAAAACATAAAAACTATACAACAAGCAAAATCACTATTATTTACCGATTTTAATGATTATTTGTGACTTGTTCAATTCTTTTAGTCGGTTGAAAATTGATTACTTTTGTGAAAATTATTGTTTTATGCAAGTTGACCTTTCTACATTAGATCCTAAGAAAAATATCATCATAAAAGGCGCACAAGTACATAACTTAAAAAATGTAGATGTCGCTATACCCAGAAATAAATTAGTAGTAATCACAGGACTCTCTGGTTCTGGAAAATCAAGTTTGGCTTTCGATACTTTATATGCTGAAGGGCAACGCCGATACGTTGAAAGCTTGTCCTCCTATGCCCGACAATTTTTAGGACGATTAGACAAACCGAAAGTAGAATACATTAAAGGAATTGCTCCAGCAATTGCAATTGAACAAAAAGTAAATACAACAAACGCGCGTTCTACAGTAGGAACATCAACCGAAATTTACGATTATGTAAAATTACTTTTTGCTAGAATTGGACGCACCTATTCTCCCATTTCAGACCGTGAAGTCAAAAAAAATACGGTTACAGATGTCATCATTGATGTCAAAAAGTTTGAACCAGAAAGCAAATGGTTACTACTCGCTCCTATTCATCTAGAAGAAGGACGAAAACTGGAAGACAAACTAAAAGTGCTTTTGCAACAAGGTTTTGCTCGAATATTGGTCAATAATGAAATGGTTCGTCTTGATGATTTACCTGATTCATTAGATACTAAAAATATCTTTTTAATCGTAGACCGAATCGTTGTTAATCCATCAACTTCAGGAGAAGATGAATTTTATAATCGGTTGGCCGATGCCGTACAAACTGCATTTTTTGAAGGTAAAGGCATTTGTCATTTGCAAGAACTAAACTCCGACAAAAAGTATTCGTATTCTAATAATTTCGAGTTAGATGGGATTACATTTTTGGAACCCAACGTGCATTTATTCAGTTTTAATAATCCGTACGGAGCTTGCCCTATTTGCGAGGGCTACGGAAATATAATAGGAATTGATGCTGAATTAGTACTACCCAACACTACTTTATCCGTTTTTGAAAATGCTATTTTCCCTTGGAGAGGTGAAAGTATGAGTTGGTTCAGAGATGAGTTGGTCAACAAGGCGTACAAATTTGACTTCCCAATTCACAAACCGTATTACCAATTATCTGAGGATCAAAAAGAATTAATTTGGACTGGGAATAATTATTTTCAAGGGTTGAATGATTTCTTTAAAGAGCTAGAAGAAAAGAATTATAAAATTCAAAACAGAGTAATGCTTTCTCGTTACAGAGGGAAAACTAAGTGTTATTCTTGTAAAGGAAAACGTTTAAGAATTGAAGCCTCCTATGTGAAAATCAATGCCAAGACGGTTTCTGATTTAGTTGATTTACCGATTAAACATTTGGTTACTTTTTTCGAGAATATTGAGTTAGATGTTTATGAAAAACAAATCGCCAAACGATTGTTAGTCGAAATTACCAACCGCTTGTCCTTTTTAACCGAAGTAGGGCTAGATTATTTGACCTTAAATAGAAATTCAGCAACACTTTCTGGAGGGGAATCACAGCGTATCAATTTAGCGACTTCGCTAGGCAGTAGTTTAGTGGGATCTATGTACATTCTAGATGAACCTAGCATTGGGTTACACCCAAAAGATACGGAACGATTGATTAAAGTATTGGTCTCCTTGCGAGATTTAGGAAATACCGTTATTGTGGTCGAACACGATGAAGATATCATGAAAGCAGCCGATATGATTATTGATATTGGTCCAGAGGCAGGTACTCTAGGAGGTAATTTAGTCGCACAAGGAACTTATGACGAAATTTTGAAATCAACTTCGCTTACAGCAAAATATCTCAACGGAGACTTAGAAATTTCAGTTCCAAAAAAACGAAGAGCTTTCAAGAATTTCATCGAAATAAAAGGCGCTAGGGAAAACAATCTACAAAATATAGATGTGACCTTTCCTTTGGATGTATTAACGGTAATCACGGGAGTTTCAGGAAGTGGAAAAAGCACGCTTGTTAAAAAAATTCTTTTTCCAGCCATGCAAAAAAAGCTGGAGAATGTGGGAGAAAAAGCAGGCCAATTTGGTGAACTATCCGGTTCTTTTTTGCAAATCAAACATATTGAATACGTTGATCAAAATCCAATAGGAAGAAGTTCACGTTCCAATCCAGTAACGTATATCAAAGCATATGATGACATACGGGAATTGTACGCTAAAGAAAAATTATCAAAAATAAGAGGCTATCAAGCCAAACATTTTTCTTTTAATGTTGATGGTGGGCGGTGTGAAACTTGTAAAGGAGAGGGCTCCATAAACGTAGAAATGGTTTTTATGGCCGATGTGCAATTACCTTGTGAAACCTGTAGTGGAAAACGATTTAAGAAAGAAGTGCTGGAAGTCGTTTTTGAAGGGAAGAACATTCACGATATTCTCACAATGACCATAGATGAAGCTATTGCTTTTTTTATAGCTCATAAACAAACTAAAATCACTCAAAAATTACAACCGCTACAAGATGTTGGGTTAGGATATGTGCAACTAGGGCAATCCTCTTCTACACTTTCAGGTGGAGAAGCACAACGTATCAAACTCGCTTCATTCCTAGTAAAAGGAGCAACAAAGGAAAAGGCTTTATTTGTTTTTGATGAGCCTACAACAGGATTGCATTTTCATGATATCAAGAAATTATTAGCCTCATTTGATGCGTTGATAGACAAAGGACATTCGATATTAGTTATTGAACACAATCTTGATTTGATCAAATGTGCAGACTGGGTTATTGACTTAGGTCCAGAGGGAGGAGAAAATGGTGGTAAACTATTGGCAGTGGGAACGCCTGAACAAATTGTGAAAATAAAAGATTCGGTAACTGGAAAATACCTAAAAGAAAAATTATAAAAATGCTATTCTGAGTAGCATTTTTCTTCGAATGTATTTCCATCTTCATCAATGGCAATTACAATACTCTTTTCTTTAGATGATACATAGGTAAGATAAATCCAGCCTACTGACCAAACGCCTAATGTAGCACAACAAAGAACAAAATTAAATCCATGATTAACCTCTTTTCTGTTTTTAGATAAAACTGCAAACGGTAGCGAATCA
Organism: Flavobacterium sp.; assembly: GCA_043736705.1. Lineage (GTDB taxonomy): Bacteria > Bacteroidota > Bacteroidia > Flavobacteriales > Flavobacteriaceae > Flavobacterium. Next base: position 3,561 of record JAYTBZ010000369.1, read on the forward strand.
TTTTTTTCTATAATAGTAAATCCATGATGAATTTTATTTGCAAGAATTGAAGTGAATTTTTGCAGACTTTCTTCGTTAACATAAGTATTGCTTGTCATAATTATTGGAATAAATTACCTTAGCTATTATTTTTAAAAATAGTTTGTTTAAATAATATAATGCAAAAGTATGCACTATCTATAATTTTCACAATACCCACTTTTAGTGATTTTTAGTCTAATTAAATAATAAACAGCTAATCAGTATTACTATTAAAGTTCTTTACAAATGTATTTCAAAGGACCTTTTTACAGTTATAAAATAATTAATTAAACTTACAATATTCACAGATACATAACGATCCTGTCATACTTTTAAAATAAAAAACAGCTATTTTTTCCAAATTAATCCTTCATTTCCGCGTAAGTTACTGGAAAGAAAAAGTTCTTTTAAAATTTAAATAAAACATGCACTTCATAAAGATCAAAAATTACAGTTTGAGCTTTAATTTTTTAAAAACTACATCCAAAACTTGGTTGATTTCGATTGAGATCACAAATTTGTAATTGATGTAAACGTATAAAAGTGTGACCAAAATTGATTTAAAACCAATACTGATTATGGGACTAAAAGGAAATTCCCAAAAATAAAAAGCAATAAATAAAATGAAAGTAACCATAAGAGAATATACCGTTTGTATCGTAAATGGATACAATTGCAAACGCTTTACCACAAAAAGTAATTTAGCCAAACTATATATTGTAATCGACAGTAAAGTTGCAAAAGCAGAACCAATAATACCATAAATAGGAATAAATATTGCGTTCAGGCCAACAGCTATGACAACTAAAAGTACTCCAAGAAACAAAACTGTTTTATAATATTTAGTATTAAAAATGATAGCATTATTATTGCCTAATATCAATTCAAAATATTTAGATAAACCAATCATGAATACAACCATTATTCCTTCTTTATAATCATGCAACTGAGGCATATCATATAATTTATTAATATTGACAAAAATTCCCAACATAACCAAACCTCCCACAACTTGAAGATTAATTGATGTTTTTTTGTATAAATTATTTAGCTCTAGTTGCTTATTTTCGTGCATTAATCGGGCAGTTATTGGATAAACGATTTGGTGCATGGCCCGACTGGGAACTGATATTACCAGTGCGATAAACGTTGCTATCGAGTAAAAAGCAATATTATCAATAACCATATATTGATTAAGCATAATTTTATCTCCATCCAATAGTAAATTGGCAACACTTCCAGACAAAATAATATAAAAAGTATAGGTCAATATTTCTTTAGTATTCACAGGTATTACAAACTGAAAAACGGGTTTTTGTATACTAAATGCGTAGAACATTGTTACTAATAATGCCAAAAAATACAATCCTGCCGTTGCATAAACAAACCCTTCTATGGTGAGTAAATTATAATAAACTCCAATTAATAATAACAATGAAAACAACCGCAACCCTACTTCTTTTATAAAATTACCAAAAACAGAGTGCATGTGTACTCGTAACCAAGCATAAAAAATTTCGAAATACGCCATACACAAACCGATAAAAGGTATTAGCCAGATAAAGTTTTTTACAATTGGATTCTTTTTGGATAAGAAGAATAAAATTTCATCGTAAAAAAAAATTCCAATTATTAACATGGGAATTATTAATAACAAAGGAAATAAAACTGTGAAGGATAAAAAACGAGACCTTTCCTCTTCGGTCTGGTATTGAGAATAAAATTTAACTAGCGTATTTTGCATCCCAATTGCAAATAAAGGCATAATTACATTTGCACAAGAAGTAACGTAATTCGTTAATCCATAAAAAGTAGCCCCAAGAAAAACAGGATACAAATAAATAGTATTTACACCACCAATTCCAAATCCAATGTAGGTAATTACGGTATTCTTTAAGGACTGATTTAATACTATTCCCATTTTATTTCATTGCGAGGCACAGAGCTAACTCACTTCTAAATTACATTTTGTTAATT
>JAYTBZ010000370.1:0-5557 GCA_043736705.1 Flavobacterium sp.
AGCGGAGCATTTTAACTCTTCATTCACGGGGAATAATTTCTATGCATCACCCAATAATCCATCGAGGGATTTCACAATTCGTTTTGGCCTAATTTGGAACTTTTTTAACTAAAAACTTTTCAGATTTTAAATTTTAAAATGCTTTTTTAGGGCGTTTTACCGTGCTATCCGCTCTATCTTTCCTTGCTTAAAGAAAGCAAGCAAAGGATGCCGCTTTTATCACGAACGCAAAATCCTGCAAGAAAGAATATTTTGTAACAAAATGCTATCTTTGCAACATTATTTACAACAAATCAAAATCTTAAATTCATAATAAAATGCGCTACGCAGAAAATATATTAGGCACAATAGGCAATACACCACTTGTAAAATTAAATAAAGTAACTGCAGAGGTTGATGCTTTGGTACTTGCTAAAGTTGAAACTTTCAATCCAGGTAATTCTGTGAAGGATAGGATGGCTGTAAAAATGATTGAAGACGCTGAAGCCGATGGAAGATTAAAACCAGGCGGCACCATTATTGAGGGGACTTCAGGTAATACAGGAATGGGATTGGCATTAGTAGCCATAATTAAAGGATATAAGCTAATCTGTGTAATTTCGGACAAACAATCTAAAGAGAAAATGGATATTCTTCGTGCCGTTGGCGCAAAAGTAGTGGTTTGTCCTACGGATGTAGAACCTACGGATCCAAGATCTTACTACTCAGTTTCAAAAAGATTAGCTGATGAAACTCCAAATTCTTGGTATGTAAACCAATACGACAATCCGTCAAATGCAATTGCGCACTACGAGCAAACGGGTCCTGAAATTTGGGAACAAACAGAAGGCAAGATTACTCATTTTGTTGTAGGAGTTGGGACTGGAGGTACAATTTCTGGTGTTGCCAAATACTTAAAGGAGAGAAATCCAAATATCAAAATTTGGGGGATTGACACTTATGGTTCTGTATTTAAAAAATACCATGAAACCGGAATTTTTGATGAAAATGAAATTTATTCCTATATAACAGAAGGAATTGGAGAAGATATTCTTCCAAAAAACGTCGATTTCTCCTTAATAGATGGCTTTACAAAAGTAACAGATAAAGATGCGGCGGTTTATACACGTAAAATTGCGCTCGAAGAAGGAATATTTGTAGGCAATTCAGCTGGAGCAGCAATTAAAGGATTGTTGCAACTTAAGGATCATTTTAAACCTGAGGACGTTGTAGTTGTCCTTTTTCATGATTCAGGCAGTCGTTATGTTGGGAAAATGTTTAACGATGATTGGATGCGCGAACGTGGTTTTCTAGAAGAAGAAATCACAAAAGCAGAGGATGTAATAAAAGATCATATTGATAAACCATTGATAGTTGTGCGTACCGAAGAGTTAGTTTCGCATGCCATTGAACGTATGCGTAAATATAAGATTTCTCAAATTCCGGTGATTGATATCACGGGTTTTGTAGGTTCTGTTGATGAAAGTGATTTGTTCCAAAGTTACGTAGCTGATAAAGATGTAGCTGATAAACCGATTAAAGACGTAATGGGAAAACCTTTTCCAATCGTGAAACACGGTACACCTATCGAAGAAGTTTCTAAGTTATTCACTAAAGAAAATGAAGCTGTTTTGGTAGAATTAGAAAATGGAAGTCACCACATTATCACTAAATATGATATTATTGGTTCAATAAAATAAGTTTGAAAGTGGAATTTATTTTCTAAATATACTCCTGCAAGATTTGAAAAATCTTGCAGGTTTTTTTTGGTTTAATTTGTTTGCCGTTGTAAAAGTTTTAGAACTTAATAGTTTAGATTTACATCTAAAAAAAATTATCAAAAGCATTAACTTGTATAATTGATTAGTACTTTTGCAAAACTAAAATCAAAAAATACCAACCTTAAATCGTACAACAAATTGACCTTTACTGCTATAGATTTTGAAACTGCAACGGGTTTTCATCCCTGTTCAGTAGGTATTGTAACTGTAGAAAATGGAATAATTATAGATGAATTTGTCAGCTTGATTAGACCGCCAAACAATTTATATTCGCCCTTTACAATTCAAGTGCATGGAATAGATCCTCGTGATACATTAAATGCTAAATCATTTGCTCAAGTGTATCCTGAAATTAAAAAGAGACTCCAAAATAGAGTAATAGTGGCACACAATGAAAGTTTTGACAGGAATGTTTTGGTTAAATCTATGGCGCTTTATAATTTTGATTACGCTGATTTGAATATCACTTCTCGATGGGAATGTACCGTTAAAATTTACAGAGCCAAAGGATTAAAACCAACCAAATTGAGCGATTGTTGCCGTGAAATGAACATTTCATTGAATCATCACGAAGCTTTATCGGATGCTCGTGCTTGCGCTAAATTGTATCTGATGAAATAGAAACATTTATATTTTTTTAAAGAAATTTCTGAATTTTTTATTTTAAATAATTTGCTGCTTCTTTTTTTACTACATTAGTCTTCAATCTAATATGTTCAATATGAAAGAAGATTTTCTTCATTACCTCTGGAAATTCAAAAAATTTGACACTCTGAATTTGAAAACCCTCAATGGAGAGGAAATTACAATTATCAATGTAGGACAATATTTAGAACTTGCCGGACCTGATTTTTTTAATGCCCAAATAATCATTGGAAATCAAGAATGGGCTGGAAATGTAGAAATTCATCTTAAATCTTCAGATTGGTACGTGCATCATCACGAAAGAGATGATGCATACGAAAACGTGATTCTTCATGTGGTATGGGAACACGATACGGAAATTTTCAGAAAAAATAACACAGAGATTCCTGTTTTGGAACTTAAGAAACATGTAGATGCTTTAACAATATCTAATTATCAATCTTTAGTTTCTCCTAAATCGTGGATTTTCTGTGAGAAACAAATTCAAGAAATTTCTGAATTTGCATTCAAAAATTGGCAGGAACGTTTGTTTTTTGAACGTTTGGAAAGAAAATCAAAACCGATATTTGATTTATTGAAACAAACCAATCACGATTGGGAAGCAGTTTTGTTTTGTCTTTTGGCCAAGAATTTTGGATTAAACACGAATGGTGAAATTTTTTTAAAAATCGCACAAACCATTCCTTTTTCAATTGTGAGAAAAGAAAGTTTCGAGGTCGAAAATCTGGAAGCTTTGATTTTTGGAACCGCTGGATTATTGGATTTGGAAAAGGAAGATAATTATTTTAAAGATTTAAAATTCAGGTATTTATATTTATTTCATAAATATCAACTAGAAAAAAATTATACAGAACCAGTTCAATTTTTTAAGCATCGTCCCGATAATTTCCCAACGATTCGGCTTTCTCAATTAGCCAATTTATATCATAATCAGCAGAATTTATTCTCGAAAATCAGTAGCGTAAATTCTTTGAAAAACTGTTATGATTTGTTTCAGGTTTTAGTTTCTGAATATTGGCTTAATCATTATCAATTTGATAAGGTAAGTCCAAATAAAAGGAAATTGCTTTCTAAATCTTTCATTGATTTGATTGTTATAAATACCATAATTCCGTTACAATTTGCTTTTGCAAAAAGTAAAGGAAAAGAAATTTCAGAGGATTTGATTCAACTATTAAATGAAGTTACACCAGAAAAGAATGCTATTATTGATAAGTTTAATTCTTTCGGTATTGTTTCAAAAAGTGCGTTTGAGACACAATCTTTGCTTCAACTTAAGAATGAATATTGTAACAAAAGTAAATGTTTAGAATGCAGTGTTGGAATAGAATTACTGAAAAAACAATCAGTAGTTTAGCAAAGGCATTAAGAGGATAATTTTGTAGTTTTGTACATAACTAATAACTCATAAAATGTCAGCAATTATAAAACTCAAGTTTTTTTTTGAAAAACACGGTTTTCATGTTTCCTCGCGTTTGGCTGATACTTTGGGTATGCGTGCCAGTAGTGTGAGACTTTTTTTTATTTATTTATCTTTCGTTACTGCTGGATTGTGGTTTGCCGTTTATTTAACGCTTGCTTTTTGGATACGTTTAAAGGATTTGATTCGCGCTAAGCGTACGTCTGTTTTCGACTTATAATATAAAAAGAGCTCCTTCATATGAAGGAGCTCTTTGTTTTTACTCTTGTGTTTTGTTAAGCTTTGAATTTCTTTTTCCATAAATGAAGTAAATCAAAATCCCAATTGCTAGCCATCCTAATGAAAACAATTGTGCATCTATACTTAAATTGATCATCAAATACGTATTGATTGCTATTCCACATACTGCAATTACGGGTAGTGCGGGAACTCTGAAGCTACGTTCTAGTCCTGGTTGCTTAACGCGTAAAATCCAAACGGCTACGCAAACCATGGTAAACGCAAATAAGGTTCCAAAACTACACATTTCTGCTAGTTTACTAATCGGTGTAAAGGCAGCAACAGTAGCAATAAATCCACCTAAAATCATCAAGTTTGTTTTTGGCGTACCAGAAATAGGATTTACTTTAGAAAAAACGGGAGGAATTAAACCATCTTTTGACATACCTAAGAAGATGCGAGATTGTCCCATGATCATTACCATTAATACTGATATCAAACCTATAGTAGCAGCTATTGTGATAATATAGCCAGCCCATGCTTGTCCTGCAATATCAAATGCGTAAGCTACTGGAGCTTTTATAGCCTCAGGGTATTTTCCTAGTGGGTTAAAATCTTGGTAGCTTATCATTCCAGTTAATACTAACGATACTAATATGTAAAGAATAGTACAAACTAATAATGATACAATAATTGCAAATGGCACATCTTTTTTAGGATTGATCGCTTCACCTGCTTGAGTAGAAACAGCATCAAAACCTACATAAGCAAAGAAAATTGCTGCAGCCCCAGAAACAATTCCGCCTATACCATAAGCCTGATGAGGTTTGTCATCTACAATGATTGTTTGAACATCAGGGATGAATGGTGTCCAGTTGTCTATGTTAACAAAGAATAAGCCTGTTATGATAACAAATATAACGGCTGCAACTTTTAAGATTACAATGAAATTATTTGCGCTAGCAGCTTTTTCAGTTCCTTTTATTAACAATGAAATTACCAAAAGTACAATTAAAAATGCTGGAAGGTTCATAGAAAAACCCTCTCCTGTATAGCTTGCTGGATCAGTAGTTAGCCATTCCGGGAGCTTAATTCCAAACATTTTAAGCATTTTATTAAAATAACCGGACCAAGATACTGCGACGGTCATTGATCCCATAGCATACTCTAAAATTAATCCCCAACCAATGATCCAAGCGAATATTTCTCCAATGGTACCATAGGCATAAGCATATGCTGATCCTTCAACTGGTAATATTGAAGCAAATTCAGAATAACATAAAGCTGCAAATACGCATGCTATTCCTGCTATTACAAATGAAAGAGCTAAAGCTGGACCAGCGTGGTTGTATGCTCCTGTACCTGTCAGTACAAAAATACCTCCACCAATAATTGCTCCAATACCAATAGCTGTTAGGCTCCACTTGCCTAAAACTCGTTTTAATTCACTTTTTTTCATATCGGCTTCAAAAGCAGATACTGGTTTAACTCTCCAAATTGACATGGTTGTTTA
>JAYTBZ010000371.1:0-5513 GCA_043736705.1 Flavobacterium sp.
AGAACCCATGTTTAACTAATAAATTAAATTTATGATTCCACAATTATTTGTAGAAAGTATCGATTTAGGTGATGGCAGAAACATCACAATCGAGACAGGTCGTCTAGCCAAACAAGCAGATGGATCTGTAGTAGTAAGAATAGGGAAAACTGTTATTTTAGGAACAGTAGTATCCTCAAGAAAAGCAAGTCCAGGTATCGACTTTTTGCCGCTTACGGTAGATTATCGTGAAAAATTTGCAGCAGCAGGACGTTTTCCTGGTGGTTTTTTCAAAAGAGAAGCGCGTCCAAGTGATAACGAAGTATTGACTATGCGTTTAGTAGACCGTGTATTGCGTCCACTTTTCCCATCAGATTACCATGCTGAAGTTCAAGTGATGATTCAATTAATGTCATATGACGAAGACGTAATGCCAGATGCACTAGCAGGTTTAGCCGCTTCTGCAGCATTAGCCTTATCTGATATTCCTTTTGAAACTTTAATTTCTGAAGCGAGAGTTGGTCGTATTGATGGTAAATTCATCATCAATCCAAGTCGCGCACAATTAGCATTATCTGACATCGATATGATGATTGGAGCTTCTATGGATTCTATCGCAATGGTAGAAGGCGAGATGAAAGAAATTTCAGAAGCAGAAATGCTTGAGGCTATAAAATTTGCTCACGAACACATCAAAAATCAAATTTCGGCTCAATTGCGTTTACAAGCTGCTTTTGGAAAAAAAGAAGTTCGTACATACGAAGGAGAAAGAGAAGACGAAGCAGTTTACGCTAAAGTAAAAGCAGCAGCTTACGATAAAATTTATGCGATCGCCAGTAAAGGTTCTGCAAAACAAGAACGATCAGCTGCATTTGCAGAAGTAAAAGAAGAGGTAAAAGCCTTATTTACTGAAGTAGAATTGGCAGAAAATGGAGATTTAGTTTCTAAATATTTTTACAAAACTAACAAAGAAGCGGTTCGTAACGTTACCCTAGATTTAGGAACACGTTTAGACGGAAGAAAAACTACCGAAATCAGATCAATCTGGAGTGAAGTAGATTATTTACCATCGGTTCACGGATCAGCATTGTTTACACGTGGAGAAACACAAGCATTGGCTACAGCCACTTTAGGAACCTCTAGAGAAGCAAACCAAATTGACTCACCATCAGAACAAGGTGAAGAGAAATTCTACTTACATTATAATTTCCCTCCTTTCTCAACTGGTGAAGCGCGTCCTTTAAGAGGAACTTCAAGAAGAGAAGTAGGTCACGGTAATTTAGCTCAAAGAGCCTTAAAAAACATGATACCTGCTGATTGTCCTTATACCATTCGTGTAGTATCTGAAGTATTAGAATCAAATGGTTCTTCATCTATGGCTACCGTTTGTGCTGGAACATTAGCACTTATGGATGCGGGTATCCAAATGATTCGTCCTGTTTCTGGAATTGCAATGGGTTTGATTACTGATGGAGATCGTTTTGCTGTATTGTCTGATATTCTTGGTGATGAAGATCACTTAGGAGACATGGATTTCAAGGTAACTGGAACTTCGGTAGGAATTACAGCTTGTCAAATGGACATCAAGATTGACGGTTTGAAATACGAGATTATGGAAGCTGCATTAGCGCAAGCTCGTGATGGTCGTTTACATATCCTTGGAAAATTGATTGAAACATTAGCGGAACCAAAAGCAGATGTTAAAACGTATGCTCCAAAAATTATTACAAGAACTATTCCTGGTAACTTTATTGGTGCTTTGATTGGACCTGGAGGAAAAGTAATTCAAGAATTACAAAAAGCTACTGGAACAACTATTGTCATCAACGAAGTAGACGAACAAGGAGTTATCGAAATCTTAGGAACGGATCCTGCTGGAATTGAAGCAGTATTGGCTAAAATTAAGTCAATCACTTTCAAACCACAAATGGGAGAAGCTTACGAAGTGAAAGTAATCAAAATGCTAGATTTTGGTGCAGTGGTAGAATATGCGGCCGCTCCAGGAAATGAAGTTTTATTACACGTATCCGAACTTGCTTGGGAACGCACTGAAAATGTTTCTGATGTAGTAAAAATGGGTGATGTATTCGAAGTGAAATACTTAGGATTGGATCCAAAAACCAGAAAAGAAAAAGTGTCCCGAAAAGCACTTATGCCAAGACCTCCGCGTGAGGAAAGAAAAGAGTAATCAGATCTTAAGTTTACTAAAGGTTTATTTATAGGGAATCCCGTTTCATGAATTTGAAACGGGATTTTTGTTTTTTTTTATTTTATAGGCGCAACCTTTCTAATTTTTTTTGACTTCTTATTATAAACTTTAAAAACATCCTGATGAAAAATCTAATAAAAATTATTTGCGTTGTAATAACCCTAACATTATTTTCTTGCGATAAAGAATCAACTGAGGCAATAGTTGACAATCCAGCTTTTTTAACATCATTATCATTTAAAAGTATTATCGAAATTGAGAATAATAATTTTGAAGATCAAATGCCTGGATTTTTGGCAAATCCATCAGATAATAGTTTATACATTAGCTGCAGAAATAAAAATTTAACTTACCTAGAAACAACTTACAAACTAAACTTAAACGATCTAAAGTTGTTTTCGAAAAACGCAACTATAACTGATTTCGTTACCAAAAGGAATTATATTTACAATAATCAATTGTATGTTTTTGGGGCAGAAAAATATACAATATATGACTTAGACTTAAATACAACCACACCTTCAACACCTTATTTGCCAAATAATTCGTTTAGTAGATTTGGGTTTACCGCACAAAATGAAAATGTATATATTATAGGCGGCTTTTTAGGGGGTTCCACTCAAGATCCGACCTATGATAAAAAAATCTATAAACTAAACCTCAACACAAATAATTTTTTAGAATTTGCAACGATGCCAAAAAATAGAAACGGCTCAAGTGCAGAAATCGTTGATAATAAAATTTATTCGTTTTTTGGCTATGAAAACATAAAGAGTAGCACAACTTCACCTAGCATTCAAATGCTCGATGACTTACAGATCTATGATATAAATTCAAATAGCTTTCAAACTATTAATCTTGCAAAAAATGTAAAAGTATCATTTACGGCAAAATATAAAAATTATATTTTTGTGGCAGGTAATAAAACAGCTGGGTCTACCTCCACAGTAATTAATGGTAGCTTTTTTGGATATTTCGATATAAGAACCAATACAATGACTGAAATCCCAATTACAGTAAGCAATAATAATTTAGATTTCCCTCATATCTGTGAAATCGAAATTATGAATGATAAAATATATGCATTGGTGAAAAATTCGTCTAATTCATTTTCTATACAAGTTGCTAATTTAAAATAAATTTGGATTACCAAAACCTCATAAAATCTTGCATCGAGCAAAATAGAGTAGCACAAGAAGAGTTATACCATTTGTATAAAAAAACTCTTTTTGTGCTTAGTCTAAAATATTGTGCTAATGAAGCCGAAGCAGAGGATAATTTACATGATACCTTTATCGAAATTTTTACAAATATCAAAAAATATAAAGGCAAAGGTACATTTGAAGGTTGGATGAAGCGAATAGCTATAAATAAAGCTATAAATAAATACAAACAGACGTTTAAATGGATTCCTATTGAAGATACACACAATCAGGAAACAACAGTTGATGAAAATGATATTGATTTTAACTTAGATACAATTTTGAGGTTTATTCAAGAATTACCGCATCAGTATCGGTTAGTTTTTAGCTTATACGAACTTGATAATTATTCGCATAATGAAATTGCTGAAATGCTATCGATTTCAGCCAACACGTCAAAATCGAACTTACATCGCGCAAAATTAATATTGAAAGAAAAGATTAAGTTAAAACAATGGAATGCTAATTACTCATTACCATATGGAAAATAAAAAAGACATAGGGTCTATCTTTAGAGAGCAAATTAATAACTTGGACAAATCTCCGAACGATGATGGATGGCATACTATTCAGTCAGCATTAGATCAAAAGAAAAAAAGAAAAGTTACTTATTTTTGGTTCATAATTATTTTAGTATTTTCTACTGGGATACTATCCTCATGGTTGATTTTCTCCACTTCATTTCAAACAAATAAACTTTTTAATTTTGAAGAAACTGATCCTATCAATTCAATATCACAAAAAAAATCTTTAAAGTCTGATCAAAATTCTAGTGGAAAAAGCAGCCCAAATAATATACTATCTGATAATTTATTTTTTTACAAGTACTATTCAAATTCTGATAGAAAATCTAGTTCATCCATTTACAAAAAAAATGCAACTACTGAAAAAAATTTAAAAATTGAAAAAACTAAATCAATACAGATAAATGAGGTAAGAAATAAATATTTGAGAAGCTCCAATCAATCCAATAATAAAACATCTTATTATAAGAAAAATAAATTTTCGTTACTTACATACAATCTCCCCATTTCAGACACAAGTAATATTGATAAAGCTTCGGCCTCAACCTCATTGTACCCTACAAAAAGTACAACTAATTTTTTAATGGATGCAGCGAATATTATCTCAAAAAGTCTTAATATCAAAAATGATAAAATAAATAATCAGGAAAGTATACAGAAGAAAAAAATAGCTACAATAGTTTCCAAGAATGATAGTATTTCTAAAATTACACATGAAAGTAAATTATATAGCATCTATATTTATAGCTCGCCAACATCTACAGTATTTTCTAGTAAAAATTCAACGCTTGATAGTCGCTTAAATACAAATTCAAAAAAATCTAAAATAATTATTAATTACGGTTCATACGTCAATTATCAAGCAACTGAAAATTTAAGTATTCGCTTTGGATTTGGAAGAAATAAATCTGTTACTATCACAGAAAAAACTTTTATAAACACTCCAAATTACTCCAATATTGAATATAAAGATGGTTTTTCAAATACATACATTTTTAACCAATCGAACAATTCTGAGTTTATGAAAATCATTCAAGAAATTTCATATTCAGAGATTCCAATAGAGATAAAATATAACATCATTAAACGTAAAATAGGACTAAATGCAATCATAGGGTTAAACTACCTATTTTTAAGTAACAACGAAGTTTCTGTTGCAACAGAAAGTGGCTATTTTGCCAAAATAGGAAAAACTTCACAGCTACTAAGTAAAACTTTTGGGACAAATATTGGTATTGGTGTAGATTATAAAATTTCCCCAAGAATTAAAATTAATATTGAGCCAATGCTCAAATACCAACTCAACAGTAAAAAAAATCTAGAATCCAATAACGTAATAAATTTAAATATTTTAACAGGAGTAGAAATTTCTCTTTTTAGTCAAAAATAGTTTTACTTGTAGCGTTAAAAGTTAAATTGAGTTAAAAATATCTTTTTTGTAACTTTTTTGCAACTCTCTACGTATAATCATTTGTACACTTAAAATTGAGGAGACAAAAATATGAGACAACTTAAAATCACCAAGCAGGTAACGAATCGTGAAACTGCATCATTAGACAAATATTTACAAGAAATTGGAAAAGTTGACCTTATAACTGC
>JAYTBZ010000372.1:0-12398 GCA_043736705.1 Flavobacterium sp.
ATTCCTGTGGTTTCAAGATCGAAAAAGCAAATTGGTTTATTGAGTTTGAGTTCCATTTTTAATTTTTGTGTGGTTACAAATATATAGGTTAAACCCGAATTTGACGCATTATCCTCAAGTAATTTCTTCAAGAATTCGTGTCTAATTGTGAGTTACAAATCGTACAATAAAATAAAAACCCGACTGATTTTTAAAAATCGGTCGGGTCTAAATTGCAATTATATAGGTCTAAACATCTCTGTTTACATCAAATGCCTCTAAGTATTCAGCGACTCTTTTTACAAAACTACCTCCTAATGCTCCATCAACTACTCTGTGGTCATAGCTGTGAGATAAAAACATTTTCTGGCGAATTCCAATAAAGTCTCCTTCGGGAGTTTCAATTACTGCCGGCATTTTACGGATGGCTCCAAGGGCTAAAATTCCCACTTGTGGCTGATTGATAATTGGCGTACCAAAAACACTTCCAAAAGTACCTACATTGGTAACTGTGTAGGTTCCTCCTTGCGTGTCGTCTGGTTTTAGTTTACCCGCTTTTGCGCGACCTCCTAAGTCGTTAACTGCTTTTGCCATTCCTACTAAGTTCAATTGATCTGCATTTTTAATAACAGGAACAATCAAATTTCCATTAGGTAACGAAGCGGCCATTCCTAGGTTGATATTTTTCTTTTTGATGATGTAATCACCATCAACAGAAATATTCATTCCAGGAAAATCCTTCAGTGCTTTAGCAACTGCTTCCATGAAAATAGGTGTGTAGGTCAATTTCTCCCCTTCTCTCTTTTCAAACGTATATTTATTTTTCTCTCTCCATTTTACAATATTCGTCACATCTACTTCGATGAACGATTGCACGTGAGCTGATGTTTGTACCGAAGCGACCATATAACCCGCAATTAACTTGCGCATTCTGTCCATTTCTATGATTTCATCGCCACCACTTACTGATACCGGAGCTGCTTTTTGAGCTACTGGGGCTGCAACTGGTTTTTGAACAGGTACAGCTGGAGCCGAAACTACTGGTTGATTTGTTCTATTTTTTACATACTCTAGAATATCATTTTTAGTAACTCTACCTTCTTTTCCTGTTCCAGAAATCGATGCTAATTCAGCTACAGAAACACCTTCTTCTTTGGCAATATTTTTTACCAAAGGCGATAAGAATTTTTCAGAATCAGAGAAATCAACTGGAGCAGCAACTGCTTCTTTTGCGGCATCCACTGTTTGTGTCACTTCAGCAATAACCTCAGGAGCTACGGCTTCTGTAACAATTGATACAAGCTCTCCACCTTCGGTTTCAATAATCGCTATAGTCTGACCCACTTGCACTAGATCGTCTTTACCGAACAATTGTTCTACCAAGATTCCCGAAACCTCACTTGGCACTTCACTGTCTACTTTATCAGTAGCAATTTCAAGTACTGCTTCGTCGGCTTCAATTTTGTCTCCAACTTCTTTTAACCAATTTGTGATGGTTGCTTCTGCAACGCTTTCTCCCATTTTTGGAAGTTTTAATTCAAATCTTGCCATATTGTTATTCTAAAAGGTGATTTTGATTTTCAGTTTGCGAAATTACTAAATATTTCAAATATAAATTACATTAAATGTAATTTTTTACTCTATTTTTATAATCTCACCTCTCTCATTACTATTGTTACTTCCTATTAAAAAATTAGCTTTATTGGGAACAATTTTAAATGTTAAGCCTTTATTTATTGAAGATTCGATAAATTCGATGCAATCCTTGAAAGAAATGAATTCGTTATCTAAAATAACTTCTGTTCCTGACATTATTTTAATAGAAGACGAAATTACCATTTTTTCTGTTTTCAAATCATGAAACTGAACTTTATTTTGCAAAACTAAACGGAGTTTCTCAACTAATTTTTCGTTAGCGGAATACAACAAATAGGATTTGGGAGTTTTTTTTAGACTTTCGTTTAGAAATGATTTTCCTTGAAACATTTTTATAAATGAGAAAATGACAATCCCAATTTTCATAAAAATCGAAAATATAACTGGTACGCTAAAATGCTTTTTATAAAAGAAATTCATCGCCTCTTGAAAATGTTTCATGTATGTTTCATCCTTAATAGTACTCTCCCCTTTATAATGAATTACTGTAGTTTCATGAAAATAGTAATTGGTTTTTCCTAGTTTCAAAATCCGATACGACAAATCTATATCATCCGAATACATGAAACAAGCTTCATCAAAACCACCAACCTCAAGGTACAAATCTCTTTTCAGGAACATAAAAGCACCTACGAGAATATCTACTTTTCCAGTTTGGTTTTCGTTTAAATGTTGCGCATAATACTTCCCTAATATTCTAGATTTAAGAGGTAATTTATACAGACCTACAATTTTTGTAAATGCAACCCAAGGAGTTGGAACGCCACGCTTACTTTCAGGGAGAAAGTTTCCCGTTCCATCGGTAAGTTTAGCACCTATAATTCCTAAATTATTATTCTCAATTGCGCTCGAATTGACAAAATTTAATATTTTAATGAACGCATCGCCAGCGACTACCGTATCAGGGTTGAGGATGCAAATGTATTCTCCTTCGGCCTGAGCTGCGCCGATATTATTACCTTTTGGGAAACCAAGGTTATCAAGGTTTCGAACGAGTTTAACGTTAGGAAAACGTTGTTCAATCATAGCACAACTTTCATCGGTAGAGTTATTATCGATGACAATAATTTCAGCATCAAGATTTTGAATTGCTTCTTGAACGCTCAAAACACATTGCTCCAGAAAATAGCGGACATTGTAGTTGAGAATGATTACGGATAATTGCATTTTTCAAAGATATATTTTAAGATATAAAGACACAAAGGTTCAACGTTTAAAAATACTAAACATACTTCTCCATAGTTTAAATAAAGGGTTGATCTTTTTTGTTCTTTTTTTAAGAAGAAAAAAACACCTGATTAAGTTACTATTTATAAGGTGTTCAGTAAATTTTATTTGGAATTTCATTTGGAAGGACAACCACAAATAAAACTAAATCTTTCACTCCTAAAACAAGACTCCTTTTAGTTTTAACATTACTTAAATCACAAAAACTTGAAACTTGATGTAAATGAATTACTTTTGCAAAAAAGTTATGCTTAGCAACACAGACATAGCTTTCAATTTATAACTCATATCTTACAAAGTGAATTACCTTTCTGTAGAAAATATCTCGAAATCTTTTGGTGAACGTACGTTGTTTAAAGACATTTCGTTTGGAATTAATAAAGATCAAAAAATTGCCTTCATTGCCAAAAACGGTTCTGGAAAAACGACTATTATGAGTATCATTAATGGTCTCGAAGAATCGGATACTGGTCAAGTTGTATTGAGAAAAGGCATCAAAATGGCGTTTCTTTCGCAAAACAATAATTTGCAGGAAGAATTGACGATTGAAGAAAGCATTTTCGCATCTGATAATGAGACATTGAAAGTGATTGAAGCGTACGAAAAAGCATTAGAAAATCCGGAAGATGAGGAAGCCTACCAAAAAGCTTTTGACGGAATGGATCAACACAATGCGTGGGATTTTGAAACGCAGTACAAGCAAATTTTGTTCAAACTGAAATTGGAAAATTTCAAACTGAAAGTAAAAAATCTTTCGGGTGGACAGAAGAAAAGGTTGTCACTGGCGATCATTTTGATCAATCGTCCTGATTTATTAATTCTGGATGAACCTACGAATCACCTGGATCTTGAAATGATTGAATGGTTGGAAAGCTATTTTGCCAAAGAAAATATTACCTTGTTTATGGTGACGCACGACCGTTTCTTCCTAGAACGTGTGTGTAATGAAATCATCGAACTGGACAATGGAAAATTATACCAATATAAAGGAAATTACTCCTACTATTTAGAGAAAAAAGAAGAACGCATAGCATCTGAAAATTCGAGTGTGGATAAAGCACAAAATCTTTTTGTGAAAGAACTAGAATGGATGCGCCGTCAGCCTAAAGCGAGAACGACAAAATCGAAATCGCGTCAAGATGATTTTTATGAAATTAAGGAAAAAGCGCAAAGTCGCCGTCGTGATAATAAAGTAGAGCTTGAAATTAATATGGAACGCATGGGAAGCAAGATTATTGAGCTTCACAAAATTTCTAAAAAATTCAAGGATCATGTGATCATGGATAATTTCAGTTTTGATTTTCAACGTGGCGAACGGATAGGAATCATTGGAAAAAATGGAACTGGAAAATCGACTTTCTTGAATTTATTGACTGGAACTTTACCGCTTGATGGCGGGAAAGTAGTGGTAGGTGAAACCATAAAAGTAGGGTACTATACTCAAAGCGGAATCAACCCAAAACCGGGTCAGCGCGTGATTGATGTGATTAAGGAATACGGAGAGTTTATTCCGTTAATGAAAGGAAAATTGATTTCGGCTTCGCAATTATTAGAGCGTTTCTTGTTTGATGCTAAAAAACAATATGATTTTGTAGACCGATTGAGTGGTGGAGAATTGAAACGTTTGTACTTGTGTACGGTTTTGATTCAGAATCCGAATTTCTTGATTCTGGATGAACCAACGAATGATTTGGATATTGTAACGCTAAATGTTTTAGAAAGCTTCCTTTTGGATTATCCAGGTTGCCTTTTAGTAGTTTCGCACGACCGATATTTTATGGATAAAATTGTAGATCACTTATTCATTTTTAGAGGTGATGGTGTGGTCGAAGATTTTCCAGGAAACTATTCTGATTTTAGAGCCTACGAAGACAGTACTGATGTGGCTCAAAAAGAAGAGAACAAGGCCGAAAAGAAAGACTGGAAACAAAATAACCCAACAGGGAATTTGACTTTCAACGAGCAAAAAGAATTCCAGAAAACAGAGAAAGAAATCAAGGATTTAGAAATTCAGAAAATAGCTATTGAGCAATTATTCTCAGACGGGAAAATTGCCGAGGCTGACATTGAAAAGAAAGCTAACGAATTGAGAAACATCATCAATAAAATTGAAGAGAAAGAAGAAAGATGGTTTGAGCTGAGTGCTAAGATAGAAGGATAAAAGACTTCTAACCACCGAGAAGGAAATAGAAATAGATATTTTATTAATTTACAACCCGATCTTCGAAGAATACATGAGTTCTTGATATGCTGTATAAATTTCTCTGACTTTGAGTGCATATCAATAATCTAGAAAATAAAAAAACACAATTATGAGATGGACAATTTTATTATCGGCACTTCTATTATTCGCATGCAATAAGAAGGAAACTCAACGAACCACAGTTGCTAAGGATACCATAATAGAAATTCCTGAAACCATTAAAGTTAAAAAGGTTGTAAAGCCAGAAATTCTTTTGCCAAAGCAATATTCTAATGAACGCTTCAAAGAAGTAACTGTGGAACGCATAGACGAAAACAAATTCCGAGTACGCGGAAAAGGGCAAATCTTTGAGGCAAGCTTCAACTGGATTATTGAAGACGGACACGACGAGTTAAAGACGGGGTTTCAGACAACTGATGCGGGAGCTCCCGAGTGGGGTAACTTTGACTTTACAATTGCGATTCAGAAAAAACGAGAGAATTCGAAATTGACACTGGTTTTGTTTGAATCAAGTGCTAAAGATGGTAGCCGTCAACATGAATTGCCGATTGTCCTTTTTTAAGTTGAACTAGTAAAGTGTATAACAATACTTGATTAAGCTGCACAAAAAAATTCTGAATGCTCCAATAATAATCAACAAAAAAACCACAACAAAATTAAATTCTGTTGTGGTTTTTTACTTTACAAATCTTGATTTTTACCAAGGAATAGGGTTGTAATCTTTCAAAAATTTCCCGCACCAATGTTTCCCTGTATTGATTCCGTCAAACAGCGGATCCATAACCCGTGCAGCACCATCTACAATGTCTAAAGGCGGTTGAAAATCTTCTTCTTCCTGTTTTCTTTTGGCCAATTCTGCGGGATCCTCGTCGGTTACCCAACCGGTATCGACCGCATTCATAAAAATTCCATCCTTAGCCAAAGTTCCCGCGGCAGTATGCGTCAGCATGTTTAAAGCGGCTTTTGCCATATTGGTATGTGGGTGTCGATCTTCTTTAAAATCACGGTAAAACTTACCTTCCATTGCAGAAACATTGATGATGTGTTTTTTTCCGGTGTTGTCTTTCTTCATCACTTCAGAAAGTCGGTTACACAACACAAAAGGTGCTACGGAATTTACCAACTGTACTTCGATCATTTCTGTAGTTTCGATTTGGCCTAATTTTAAACGCCAGCTGTTTGTTTTTCTTAAATCTACTTGCTGCAAATCGGCATCGAGTTCTCCTTCCGGAAAAACTTCATTGGCCACAAGCGCGTTATCAAACGAATAGGGTATCTGCGATAATTTGGCGGAAGCCCGTAACCCAATTCCAGGTTCTGGTCCGTGCCAAGTTACGGGCATATTCTGATTAGACGAAGCACTTGTTGTGAGTACTTTTAATTCATCCAGACAATTAGTGTGATGCAATAATAATTCCTGCGCTTGTTGCGGCAAAGAAGAAATGGAACGCTCTTCGTTTTCCATCAAATGTGTGTAGAATCCTGCAGGACGACGCACCGTTTGCGCAGCATTATTGATTAAGATATCCAAACGTTCGTATTTTTGCTCGATAAAATTGCAAAAAATTTCCACACTGGGAATGTGTCGCAAATCCAATCCGTGAATTTTTAAACGATGTCCCCAATCCATAAAATCGTCTTCCTTTGAAAAACGCAAAGCCGAATCCACTGGAAAACGAGACGTTGCAATAACAGTTGCACCACCACGTAAAAGCATCAACGTAATATGGTAGCCAATTTTTAAGCGAGAACCTGTAATAACGGCTATTTGCCCTTTTAGATCAGCCATTTGAAACCTTTTGGCATAATTAAAATCGCCACAATCTGTGCACATGCTGTCGTAAAAGTGGTGCATCCGCCTAAACTCGGTTTTACATACATAACAGTTTCTAGGAGTTTCTAATTCTAGTTGTTCTTTACTAACCAAATCATTAAAAGCCAAAAGCTTAGGTGCCATAAAAACACTCGCTTCACGCGCATGCCGAATACCCGTTTCTTTTCTCGCTGTTCGATCCTGCTTTTCTTTTTTACGTTTTGCCACCAACTTCCCGTCTTTTTTCCGTCGAGAAAGCTCGTCACGATCGGGTCTAGAAAACAATCCCGCCGCTTTGATTAAAGCTGTTCGTTGTTCTTTTGGAATATCAAATATTTGATCTGTATCGGAATTTAATTGTGCCAAAATGGCGATACACTTCTCAATTTCATCTGAAGTTATGACCGTTTTAGTATCTTGTAGTTCAATCATTATTGTAAAAAATGGATGTTATTCTTATGCAAATTCAGAGCCCGCAAATATATACTTTTTAAAGTCGGAAAGTTTCAAAGCTAAAGCGTTCTTTCGCAAAGATTCACAAAGCAACGCAGCGCTTTGCAAAGACTATTTTTGATTTTCAGATTTTAAAAAAATCTCCCTGTATTTTTGCGTTTTTACTTTGCGAACCTTTGCGTAATAAAAAACTCTCGCTGAGATTCTAGAGGGAAATGTAGAGCCTCGTAAAGTTTATTTTTTGTTTGCAAATTTTAAAAAATCTCCGTGTATCTTTGTGTTTTTACTTTGCGAACCTTTGCGTAATAATGACTATGTTATTTCAAATCCAATCCTACCTTAAATTCCTTTGGCACTCTAAAAATGAGCATGCGGTACATTCGCCATTTGTGTTTAATTTATTGACAAAATGTTTTTATGATAAAAAATCAAAACCGGAATATGCAGTATTAAGGAAGTATAGAAACTCGCTTTTAGCAAACAATAATACGATTGAAGTCACTGATTTTGGTGCGGGTTCGAAAGTTTTCAAATCGAATGCCAGAAAAATCGATAGCATTGCTAAAACAGCTGGAATATCCAGAAAACGAGCCGAATTATTATTTAGAATCACCAATTATTTTCAGCCTGACCCGAGCGAAAGCAAAGAGGCGAAGCAATCTATTTTAGAAATTGGAACCTCATTGGGATTAGCAACTTCGGCGCTTTCTTTAGGAAATTTAAAAGCAGAAATCACAACATTAGAAGGATGTCCTAATACAATGTCAATTGCAAAAAATCAATTACGATTATTTGAACTAAATAACATAAATCCTATTGCAACTGAATTCAATAATTATTTTAAAACAAATCAATCATCAGCAATCAAATACCAACTCATTTATTTTGATGGTAACCATTCCAAGAGAGCTACATTAAATTACTTCGAACTATTACTTCCTACAATTACAAATGAAACGATTTGGATATTCGATGACATTCATTGGTCGCCAGACATGGAAGAAGCTTGGGAAATTATAAAAACACATCCAAAAGTGACGGTCACCATAGATACCTTTCAATGGGGATTAGTCTTTTTTAGACACGAACAACCGAAAGAGCATTTTGTAATTCGGGTATAAAAAAAAATGACAACCATTGCTGATTGTCATTTTTTAAAAGTGAATTAATGAACCTTATTGTTTTGCTCTTTCCATTTCACCGTTTTTAGCTCCCATTCTGTTCACCGTATACATAGGTGCGAATTTCAACTTCAAACCAGCAATTTTTCTATTATCTTCTCCTGAAAGACCTTCTTTTTCAACCGTATTTTTTCTACTATCTAATGCTTCATACATCAATTTAACCTCATCCCAATCTTCACGAGAATAAGCATCTTTGTTAGTATCTACAGTATTTACAAAATTTTGATAAATCCCAAGAATATTATCTTTGTTTACCCAATTAAAATTCATGTCTTCGCCTATTTTTCCTTCACCAAACAAAGCATTTCTTAATTGTTGTTTTGGGTTAGCCACTACAGCAACTTTAGCATTATCTTGCATTTCTGCTTCATATTTAGCTTTCATAGCCTCATACTTAGCAGTAGCAGCAGCTAAACGTTCTTGAGCCGCTGTATTGTCTTTCATATTAGCCAATGCCGCTTGAGCTTCTTCACTTCTTAATTGATATGTAGCTTCAATTCCTTCCCAATTTTCTCTAGCATCTTCAGAAGTAACATTACCCAATGAATCCACATACATAACATATGAGTCAACCATTTTTTCTGATTCTACAGCTTTTTCATCTTTACATGAAGTAAATCCTAAAGCGATTACCGCTATTCCTAACACCATTTTTGTACTTTTCATAACTACTTGATTTGATTAATATTATTTTTGTAAATGTAAGAAACATTATTCAATTCATAATTATAATCCAAAAATATTATAAATTTTACATATAATTATGAAATAAACAAAACATAAGTGTAAATTATATAAATTAACCCTTAAATAGTATAAATTATAATTGACAGTTGTTATGTATAAAATTGACTTTTTTTGTAAAATCAGCAAAATAAGAAGAGTTTACTTTACCACAGTGAATTAAAATTTAAAAGTCAGAATTAAATGTAACAAATTTTAAGAAATAGGTACTTATTATTTATTCAAATTGTTTTGTACTTTTAAAATCTAATTTAATAGCTGCCTGCGCATAGTCAAAGGTCAAAAATCATATCATCTAATGGCAAATCCGCTTATCCAAATAACCAATATCAAACGAGATTTTGTTCTTGGAAATGAAATCGTTTACGTACTTAAAGGCATTGATTTACAAATAAATAAAGGAGAATACGTTGCATTAATGGGTCCCTCAGGATCCGGAAAATCCACTTTAATGAATTTATTAGGATGTTTAGATACACCAACTTCTGGGAGTTATATTCTGAACGGGAAAGATGTCAGCCAAATGCGAGATGATGAATTAGCCGAGATTCGGAACAAAGAAATTGGATTTGTTTTTCAAACGTTCAACCTTTTACCTAGAACTACCGCATTAGATAATGTAGCACTACCGATGATCTATGCTGGGTTTTCAAAATCAGAGAGAAAAATAAGAGCCACCGAAGTACTTGAACAAGTAAACCTTGCTGATAGAATGGACCACCAACCCAACCAACTTTCTGGAGGACAACGCCAGCGTGTAGCTATTGCGCGTGCTTTGGTCAATAAACCTTCTATCATTCTTGCCGATGAACCTACTGGAAATTTAGACAGTAAAACCTCGTTAGAAATCATGAAACTCTTTGGAGACATCCATGCTAATGGAAATACTGTAATCTTAGTGACACACGAAGAAGAAATAGCCGCTTATGCACATCGAATAATTCGTTTGCGTGACGGACTTATCGAAAGTGACACCACTAAATAGTTTTTTTTTTCGGGAGCTTATCCGGCTATCCGCTACAATCTTTTCTAAAACTTTTCAGCCAAAAAAGGCTGCAAGTTTTTAGAAAAGGATTTCCACTTCTATCCGGGCTAGGAAATCCCCTTAATAATTGCGTTCACCATCATCATACAATACCTTTATAAAATGAAAATCGCCATTTTAACCTGCGAAAAACTTCCCGATTTAAACCCTGAAGATCAAAATATAATTGTTGAATTAGCTAAACATAACATCGTGGCTAAAGCCGTTATTTGGGACGATAAAACCGTTAATTGGACCGACTTTGATTATTTGATTTTTCGCAATACATGGGATTATTTCGAGAAAGAAACCGAATTTAAAATTTGGCTCGATCAAATAGAAAAACTAGGAATCAAAACGCTCAATCCTATCGCAATAATCCAGCAAAATATTCATAAGTTTTATCTGCGTGATCTACAAAAGCTGGGAGTTACAATTTTACCAACCGTTTTTATTGACAAAACGAACCATCTTGATCTTACAGAATTGATTCCGTCACACTGGAAAAGAGCCGTTATAAAACCCGCGTTCTCCGCAGGTTCCTATCTCACCGAAGTTTTTGATGTTTCCGAAATTCAAGTAATCAATGAAAAATATAAAAGCATTGCGACTGAAAAAGAATTGCTTCTACAAGAATTCATGCCCGAGATTCAAACAATAGGAGAAACTTCCTTTATCTTTTTCAATAAAAAATTCTCTCATGCCGTTAATAAAAAACCCGTTGATGGCGATTTTAGAGTTCAATCGCTATTTGGAGGACAATACACTTTGGTTCAACCAAACACAACACTTATTGAAAAAGCGCAAAAAATTGTCAACACATTTCCAGACCATTTATTGTATGCTAGAGTAGACGGAATTATCATGAATAGCGAACTTCATTTAATGGAAATTGAATGTATTGAACCAGACTTATATTTCAATCTCAGTGAAAACGCTCTACAACGATTTGTTAACGCAATTGTGAAATTAATACAGTAATTTTGTTTTCAAATCAAGGTAAACATTTTTATCCTTTTTAGACTTAAAAAAATTTAAACCATTAGGATACTAAGAAAATTAAGACTTAATGAACTTAATTTCTTAATGGTTAAAAAAAAATATTTTTTTCAAAGTTTTAAAACGGTTTTCCCTAGTTTTCAAACAACCAAAATCTAGAATCTAAAACTTGCAATCAGAATGAAAGTATATACAAAGACCGGAGACAAAGGAACCACCGCACTTTTTGGCGGAACCAGAGTCCCAAAAGATCACGCCCGAATTGAAAGCTACGGAACAGTTGATGAACTCAACTCACACATAGGATTAATTCGCGATCAAGAAATGAATGCGCATTATAAAGAAATACTTATTGAAATACAGGATCGTCTCTTTACTGTTGGTGCCATTTTAGCAACACCGCCAGAAAAAGAAGTCAAGAAAAACGGCGAACTGCGTTTGAAAAAACTGGGTATTATAGAATCTGATATAGAATTATTAGAAAATGAAATCGACAGCATGGAGGATGCCTTGCCGCCAATGACTCATTTTGTACTTCCAGGAGGACATACCACTGTGTCATATTGTCATATAGCACGCTGTGTTTGTCGTCGTGCAGAGCGCTTAGCAGTACACTTAAGCCATAATGAACCCGTTGCTGATATCGCAATCAAATACTTAAACCGACTTTCTGACTACCTTTTTGTGTTGGCACGAAAGTTGTCTCAAGATCTTAAGGCAGATGAAGTAAAATGGATTCCGAGGAAATAAGATTTCAGATTGAAGATTAACGATTTTTGATTTAAGATTTATTGAAAAATAAAAAGCTTATTTAATTCAGTAATTACAAGCTATAAAACAGTTAATAAACATTTTTTTACATCAAAAATCGTTAATCTGAAATCAAAAATCAGCAATCAAAAAAGACGTTCTTAACTTTAACTAAAAATAAATCATTTTTTACTTGTCTTTTTCAGTAAAAAATTTATTTTTGCACAAAACTAAATAGACTACACATGTATTGGACATTAGAATTAGCATCTTATTTAAGCGATGCACCGTGGCCTGCTAACAAAGACGAACTTATTGACTACGCTATTAGAGCAGGAGCTCCATTAGAAGTAGTAGAAAACCTTC
>JAYTBZ010000373.1:0-12333 GCA_043736705.1 Flavobacterium sp.
TGGTTTAGGTGATGTGTATGCTAAAATTGCTGGACACCCTATGCAAACTGAAGTTGAAGCAGCATTAAATGAAGCCATTGCAAACGGACCAGCATTGGCCATGGTCAATTCAGAAAAAGGAATTACAAACCTTCATGTTCCTTCAGATGTAATTGTAGATGCCTCGATGCCTGCTATGATTCGTACTTCGGGACAGATGTATGATAAAGACGGGAAACAACACGATACTGTAGCCATGATCCCAGACAGATGTTATGCTGGTGTGTATACTGCAACTATTGATTTTTGCAAAAAACATGGCGCTTTTGACCCAACTACAATGGGAAGTGTTCCTAACGTAGGTTTGATGGCTCAAAAAGCCGAAGAATATGGTTCGCATGATAAAACATTCCAAATGGTCGCTGATGGAATTGTGCGTATAGTAGACGTCAATGGAACAGTTTTAATGGAACAAGCCGTTGAGACCAACGATATTTTTAGAATGTGTCAAGCAAAAGATGCTCCAATTCAAGACTGGGTAAAATTAGCAGTAAACAGAGCACGTTTATCTAATACACCTGCTATTTTCTGGTTGGATAACAACAGGGCACACGATAAAGAACTAATTGAAAAAGTCACTAAATACCTGAAAGATTACGACACAACTGGTTTAGATATCCAAATCTTAAATCCTGTTGAGGCTACCAATTTCACCTTGGATAGAATTGTAAAAGGACTAGATACCATTTCTGTAACAGGAAATGTATTGCGCGATTATCTTACGGATTTGTTTCCAATTCTTGAAGTAGGAACATCAGCAAAAATGTTATCTATTGTTCCGTTAATGAATGGTGGAGGTTTGTTTGAAACGGGTGCTGGTGGATCAGCTCCAAAACACGTAG
Source organism: Flavobacterium sp. (assembly GCA_043736705.1). GTDB lineage: Bacteria > Bacteroidota > Bacteroidia > Flavobacteriales > Flavobacteriaceae > Flavobacterium. Next base: position 882 of record JAYTBZ010000373.1, read on the forward strand.
AGCAATTTACTGCAGAAGGTTATTTGCGTTGGGATTCTCTTGGAGAATTTTTAGCTCTTGGAGCGTCATTAGAGCATTTAGGACAAACCCTAAAAAATTCTAAGGCCATGGTTCTTGCCGAAACACTTGATATAGCTACCGAGAAATTCTTAGCAACAGATAAATCACCGGCACGTAAACTAGGTGAAATTGACAACCGAGGTTCCCAATTTTATTTGGCCATGTACTGGGCCGAAGCACTGGCAGCACAGCATAAAGAAGTAGCTTTGAAAACCATTTTTACTCCAATTGCAGCTGAATTATTAGCAAATGAAGCTATAATCAATACTGAATTGATAGCTGCACAAGGGAAGCCTCAGCATATCAATGGTCATTACCAACCTGATCCTAAATTAACAAGCAGCGCCATGCGTCCAAGCGAAACTTTTAATGCAATCCTTGCAAAAATCAATGCTTAGATTAACTGCAACTTATTGAACATAAAAAGACAACCTTAATCCGTTGTCTTTTTTTTTATCTTAGCAATACCTTAACATCTGTTGTAAGTCATTAACCATTCTATTTGAAGTACTTTGCACGTTTTATTTTGATAAACTGTAATCCATGAATTTAAAAAAAGTTATTCCTCTTTTATTGCTATTCTTTTGTTCAATATCACTGTTTGCACAGGAGAAATTCACACTCAGTGGAACTATTATTGACGCTAATAGCAACGAAACCTTAATTGGTGTTAATGTGGTGTTGCCAGAACTAAAAACCGGTGTTACCACAAATGAATACGGGTTTTATTCCATTACGATCCCAAAAGGAGTGTACACCGTTCAAATCAGTTATTTGGGCTATCAAACTTTACAAGAATCCATAACATTGGATCAAAATGTAAAAAACAACTTCAAATTATACAGTAATGAAACTGCCTTAAAAGAGGTCGTTATTACGGATAACAAAACCAAAACGGACATTAAGAAACCAGAAATGAGTGTCAACAAACTCTCTATTTCGACCATAAAAAAAATGCCAGTGGTCCTAGGTGAGGTTGATGTTTTAAAATCAATTCTATTACTTCCTGGAGTTACCAATGCTGGCGAGGGAGCTTCCGGATTTAATGTACGTGGTGGTGGAGCCGACCAGAACTTAATATTACTGGACGAAGCAACCATTTTTAATTCCTCACACGTTTTTGGTTTTTTCTCGGTTTTCAATCCAGATGCTATTAAAGATTTAAAGTTATACAAAGGCGGAATTCCTGCTCGTTATGGAGGCCGAGCCTCTTCTGTTTTAGATATTTATCAAAAAGACGGTAACAGTAAAGAATTTCATGTCAATGGAGGAATTGGGTTGATTTCTAGCAGAATCCTAGCCGAAGGTCCTTTAGTAAAAGACAAAGGATCGTTCCTTATTGGTGGTCGTAGTTCATATGCACATTTATTCCTAAAACTTTCAGAAGAGCAAAAAGACAATTCGGCATATTTTTATGATTTAAACACCAAGCTGAGTTATAAATTAGATACCAACAATAGTTTGTATTTATCAGGTTATTTTGGTCGAGACGTTTTTAGCCTAAGTAAAAGTTTCACCAATATATATGGCAATGCTATTGTAAATTTGCGTTGGAACCACTTGTTTTCAGAAAAATTATTTTCGAATTTATCGCTTATATACAGCGATTATTATTATGGTTTAGATTTAGATTTTGTAGGTTTCAAATGGGATTCTGGTATTAAGAATTACAATATTAAGTACGATTTCAAAAATTATGTTTCAGACAAATTCAAACTGAACTATGGAGTAAACGGAATTTACTACGAGTTCAATCCAGGTACTATCAAGCCATCGGATGAAAATTCTGGAATCAACTTTGACCAATTGGATAAAAAGTACGCTTTCGAATCAGCACTTTACATCAATGCCGATCATGATATATCCAATAAAATTGCGCTTTCTTACGGATTACGTTATAGTATGTTTAATCGATTAGGACAGTCTACATTAAATATTTATGAAAATGACAATCCAGTGATTTTCAATTCAGATTTACAGATTTACGAAAAGGCAATTCCTATTGATACCAAATTTTACAACCGAAACAAAGTGATGAAAAGCTATAACTATCTGGAACCTCGTCTATCCGTTGCCTATCAAATCAATGACGAGCAATCTATAAAAGCGAGTTACAACAGAATGGTACAGTATTTACAACTGATATCAAATACATCATCCCCCACTCCATTGGATGTCTGGACACCAAGTGATCGTTTTATTAAACCTCAAATTGCAGATCAGGTGGCTTTGGGATATTTCAAAAACTTTAAAGAAGATATGTATTCCCTTGAAATAGAAACCTATTATAAAGAAGTTCAAAACCGATTGGATTATATTGATGGTGCTAATTTAATTGCCAATAAAGCCATTGAACAAATTATTTTAAACGGTCAGTTGCGATCCTATGGTTTAGAAATACTACTCCGAAAAAACGAAGGAAAACTGAATGGTTGGATTTCATATACCTTATCCAAATCTGAGCAACAAACTCCGGGAAGAACGGCACTAGAAACAGGAATAAATAATGGTCAATGGTACAATTCTGTATATGATAAATTACATAATATTGCCATTACAAGTTCCTATAATCTAAATGAAAAGTGGGCTTTTGGAGCAAATTTTGCTTTACAAACTGGTCAACCCGTAACCTATCCTGTGGGTAAATATGAATACTTAGGAATTAGTGTCCCAAGTTACGGACTACGAAATGAAAATCGCCTTCCTACCTACCACCACCTGGATCTTGCGACCACATTAACGCCTACTAAAAACAAAACTAGAAATTGGCAAGGAGAATGGGTTTTTAGTGTCTACAATGTGTACAATCGAAAAAACGCTGCTTCGATCAGTTTTAGACAAAACAATGATACAGGCAGTAACGAAGCTGTTAAGACTTCCATTTTTGGCGTGGTTCCCGCTGTGAGTTACAACTTTAAATTTTAAACCTTTTATCTAAAAGAGAGGAAATAAAAATAACATCATGAAAAAAATAACATTTTATCTGATAGCATTTATTGCTTTTTTTACAACAAGTTGTGAAGATGTAATCGACGTGGATTTAAACGATGCAGCACCAAAACTGGTTATTGAGGCAGCTATCAACTGGAGAAAAGGCACTGCTGGAAACCAACAAAAAATAAAACTAACTACTACTTCTGGATTTTACAGTACTGAAATTCCAAAAGTATCAGGTGCAATTGTTTCTATAAAAAATAGCGCGAATGCTGTTTTTAACTTTGTTGAAATTCCAAATACCGGAGAATATGTTTGTTCGAATTTTGTCCCAATTATCAACGAGAAATACACACTCACAGTTATAAGTAAAGGCAATACCTACACTGCTTCAGAAACCTTGCAAGCAGTTGCGACTATTACTAAAATTGTTCAAAACGAACAAGGCGGTTTTACAGGAAATGACAAAGAAATCAAAACATTTTATCAAGATCCCTCCGGAGTAAGCAACTACTACCTTTATAAATATGTATATTCCAATCGGAAAAAATCAGATTTTTATGTCGATGAAGATGAGTTTTTCAACGGAAATGAATTCTTTAGCATATCACAAAATGACGAGCTAAAAAAAGATGATACTATTGAAGTGAGCCACTTAGGAATTTCGAAAGCATACTATAATTATATGAGTATCTTAGTCAGTATTGCTGGTAATAGCGGCGGCGGACCCTTTCAATCACCACCCGCAACAGTTAGGGGAAATATTGTCAATACAACGGATTCAGCTAATTATCCATTGGGATATTTTTCCCTAAGTGAAGTCGATGTCAGAAATTATACAATTCAATAAGTATATTTGCATCTTATTTTGAATTTATAATTCCAACTTATCATGTCTTCACACCATATCGTACGCGACGATCAAGAACCTGCATTAATCATTGCCAATGGCGCTTCCTGTAATCCAGAATTATTAGGACAGCTCTTAGAATGGTCGCCACTTGTTGTAGTTTTAGATTCAGCTATGGTTCGTGTGATGGAATTAAACATAAAAGTCGATGTTCTTTTAGGAGATTTTGATAGAGGTTTTGATCCTGAGATTTACAAAACATCGCAATATCCTATCGAAATTATTCACACAGCTGATCAAAACAAAACCGACTTAGAAAAAGCATTTGATTATTTAATAGAAAGAAAAATTCCAGCAGTCAATGTAGTTTGGGCAACTGGTCGAAGAGCAGATCATACGATTACCAATTTAACCAACATCCCGCGTTACCGGAATTTGTTGAAAATTGTCATTCTGGACGATCATTCGAAAGTTTTTTTGTTACCCAAAAAATTCGAAAAATGGTATACCGCCAATACGCCTATTTCGTTAATTCCTATCGGTTCTGTGACGGGCATTCATTCTGAAAATTTATTTTATCCATTAAAAAATGATAGCCTAACTATTGGTTATCGCACAGGAAGCAGCAACCACGTTGTACAAGACGGACTCGTTACAATATCACATGATGAAGGAGATTTATTGATGATGGAATGTCTGGATTAGCGCCTACTTTATTTTCAACAATGCATTTCTTACCATTTCATAATGACTCCACGGAATAAAATGATTAGCCTCATCAATAACTATGGAATCAATTGATTGGGCTGCAATAAAGCTTTTTTTCATGAAAGCCACGTTGCTAAATGGCACTAAAGCATCTTTGGTTCCGTGAATAATCGTGACAGCACTTGTTATTTTTTTCAACTCAGGCTCTAAGCTAACTAAATCTTTTTTTAACCACCACAATTCATCATTTGAAGGTCGCAAAGCTCCGGGAACCAAATAACGCAATGGAACTGATTTAACGATCGTGCGCCATTTCTCTGGGTTTTCAGCCTTGGGATCTAATGATCCTGCAAGTATCACAATATGTTTATACCATGAAGGATGATCCGCAGCTAACTTTACAACCATAGGACCACCATAGGAATGTCCTACCAGAATCATCGGTTGTTTGTTATCGATTTGTTTGATAAAGGAGCTTATTATTTGAGATTGCACAGTTAAATTTTGAGCCTCTCCAAAATCACTATATCCAAAACCCGGTCGATCAATAGCAATCATACGGTACTTATTCAACAAAATGGTGTCCTGTAAATATTCTTTAAAAGCATTCCAACTTCCAGGCGATCCATGCACAAAAATCAAAGTGGGATTTTGAGTATTTCCCGTTTCCACATAATGCATTTTATGTCCATCAACTAGAACATTTTTATCTTGAAAAACAGTATTTGAAGCTTCAAAAAAGGAAATAGTTTCCTTACTGGAATAGCGCATCGTCATACAAGCTTGACACATTATGATATAAAAGACCAAAAAACTATAAACAATGTAGCGTTTTTTAAAATGAAATGAGGTAGAAATAAAAGTCATACTCTTTGTGTTTTTTATAAATATAACCGTTTTTAGGCTTCAAAAAAAACCTCATGTTTTATTTTATGATTTATTTCTTAGCTATTTATCTTGTCAATATAGCCTTTGTGCATTTACAACTTTGGAATCCTTATCTTTGCATCGAAATAAAAAAAATGAAAGCGAAAACGATTACTGAAAAGACAAATTTACACCCAAGAAATCTTGATAAATTTGGATACGATTTTGAATTATTAATAGAGAAATCTCCGGAATTGCAGCATTTTGTTTCTATCAATGAGCATAGTATAGAGACTATCGATTTTAGTAATCCTGATGCCGTAAAGTCACTTAACAAAGCATTATTGTTATTTCATTATGACATTCAAAACTGGGATATTCCTAAAAATTATCTTTGTCCACCTATTCCCGGAAGAGCAGATTACATTCACTACTTAGCAGATTTATTAGCTTCAAGCAACAACGGAAACATTCCTGAAGGCGAAACCGTTCAAGGATTAGACATTGGTGTAGGTGCGAATTGCATTTATCCTATTATAGGAAATTCAGCATACGGTTGGAGTTTTGTGGGAACCGATATTGATGTGCAAGCGATTGAAAACTGTAGTGCAATCATTAAAGAAAATCCAAAATTGATTGACGCTATCAGTTTGCAACAACAAACGGAAGCTCGTTTTATTTTTAAAAATATAATTACGCCCGAGGATAAATTTACCTTCACGATTTGTAACCCGCCTTTTCATGCGTCACAAGATGAGGCTACCAAAAGTACATTGCGAAAAATAAATAATTTAGAATCCCAGAGTGTAGCTACAAGAACAACTAAACCTGTTTTAAATTTTGGTGGTCATAATGCCGAATTATGGTGTGAAGGTGGCGAACTTGGTTTCGTAACTCAGATGATATACGAAAGTGCCAAATATCCGATGCAATGTTTGTGGTTTACGACTTTAGTCTCAAAAAAAGAGAATCTTTCTAGTCTTTACAAAACATTAAACAAAGTCAGCGCTGTCGAAATTAAAACCATTGATATGGCTCAAGGCCAAAAAACAAGCCGAATTATAGCTTGGACTTTTTTAAGTGCAGCACAGCAAAAAGCTTGGAAGTTTTAAGCTTTTCAAAGCATTTTTTTTTATTCCTTTGTATCTTTGCAACTCGTAAACTTTGTCCCAAATACAAATGAATTTCCAAGTAGTATCTGATTATCAGCCAAAGGGTGACCAACCACAAGCCATCTCCAAATTAGTACAAGGAATAATTGATGGAGATCAGTTCCAAACGCTTTTAGGAGTTACTGGTTCTGGTAAAACATTCACGGTGGCTAATGTGATTCAGGAAGTTCAACGACCGACATTAGTTTTGGCACACAACAAAACCTTAGCAGCACAATTATACTCGGAATTCAAGCAATTTTTCCCCAATAATGCAGTAGAATATTTTGTTTCTTACTACGATTATTACCAACCCGAAGCTTTTATGCCCGTTACTGGCGTTTTCATCGAGAAAGATTTATCTATCAATGAGGAATTAGAAAAAATGAGAATGTCTACTACAGCTTCGTTGCTTTCTGGCCGAAGAGATATTTTAGTGGTAGCATCCGTTTCTTGTTTATACGGTATTGGTAATCCTATCGAATTTCAGAAAAATTTAATACCTATTGAGAAAGGTCAAATTATTTCTCGAACCAAATTATTGCATCAATTGGTGCAAAGTTTATACTCTAGAACCGAAGCCGATTTTAATCCTGGTAGTTTTAGAATAAAAGGTGACACCGTTGATGTGTATCCTAGTTATGCTGATGAGGCCTACCGTATCCATTTTTTTGGTGATGAAATTGAGGAGATCGAAAGCTTTGACACCAAGAATTCTCAAGTACTTGAAAAATTTGAAAGACTGACCATTTATCCCGCTAATATGTTTGTGACTTCGCCAGATGTCTTGCAAAATGCAATTTGGGAAATCCAACAAGATTTAGTCAAACAAGTAGATTATTTCAAGGAAATAGGAAAACATCTAGAAGCGAAACGTTTAGAAGAACGCACCAATTTTGACTTAGAAATGATACGAGAATTGGGATATTGTTCTGGAATCGAAAATTACTCACGTTACCTTGATGGACGTTTACCAGGAACCAGACCCTTTTGCTTATTGGATTATTTTCCAAAAGATTATTTGATGGTGGTCGATGAAAGCCACGTAACGCTTTCGCAAGTAAGCGCTATGTATGGCGGGGACAGAAGCCGAAAAGAAAATCTAGTTGAATATGGTTTTCGACTTCCTGCTGCGATGGATAATCGTCCGTTGAAATTTGAAGAGTTCGAAGCCATGCAAAATCAAGTCATATACGTATCCGCCACACCAGCTGATTATGAATTACAGAAAACCGAAGGTGTTGTAGTTGAACAAGTAATTCGTCCGACAAGTTTATTAGATCCCATAATTGAAATCCGACCAAGTTTAAACCAAATTGATGATTTAATAGAAGAAATTCAAGTTCGAGCAGAAATAGACGAACGTGTTTTAGTAACCACGTTAACCAAAAGAATGGCGGAAGAACTAGCCAAATATTTAACTAAAGTAAATATTCGCTGTCGTTACATTCACTCTGAAGTGGATACATTGGAACGTATAGAAATTATGCAAGATTTACGAAAAGGAATTTTTGATGTCTTAATTGGAGTGAACTTACTACGTGAAGGCTTAGATTTACCAGAGGTTTCTTTGGTCGCTATTTTAGATGCGGATAAAGAAGGATTTCTAAGAAGTCATCGTTCGCTTACACAAACCATTGGTCGCGCTGCTAGAAATTTGAATGGAAAAGCAATTATGTATGCTGATAAAATCACCAATAGTATGCAGAAAACAATTGATGAAACTACCTATCGGAGAACTAAACAAATTAATTATAATACTGCAAATAATTTGACACCGCAGGCTTTAAACAAAAAAATAGAAAGTGCCTTTACGAAAAACCCGCTGGTAGATTACGAGTTAGGAAACTCTTTGAACGTTGCAGCAGAACCTGAAAACTTGTATTTATCAAAACCTGAAATTGAAAAACTGATTCGTGAAAAAAGAAAATCAATGGAAAAATCTGCTAAAGAATTAGATTTTATGCAAGCGGCTAAATTACGTGATGAAATAAAAGCGCTGCAAGGACAATTGTCTTAGTTGTGCTGCTCCTGAAAAACATTCAATAAAACTGCTCCGTCAATAATTGCGTTTGGTGCGTTTTGCATCAACTTAAGTACTCGTTTTGTTGCTGTCGGATTCAATCCCATATTAATGGCTATTTGCTGAAGAGTAATCATTTCTTTTTCATGCAAAATGCCGTCACAGTACATTAATAATGCTAGCCTATAAAATTGCTGAATGCGTAAAAACTCAGTTTTAATAGGCATTTTAGGTAATTCTTCATGAAAAAACTGCTTAAATTCATCTTTACTTATCTGTAATTCTTGAGCAATAATCACTAAAAAATCATATTCTCGTTTGTGCAATTGTCCATCGACAGTAGAAAACGCAATCATCTCTAAAAGTAAACTTCTCTTTTCTTCGTACGTGTTCATCAAATTGTTATTTTTAGCTAAAATATTGTTTTTAATTTAAAACACAAAAACTAATAATGATTCGACACATCCTCCCGCTAGTCTTGTTATTAATAACGACCACAATACATGCGCAAGATTCACAAACGCAAGTATCAGGAACGGCAACGAAGCAAGTGTCGACTTTTATGATTGATGCGCCGCAACTAAAAAGCACAAAGAAAATTTGGGTCTATTTGCCTAAAAACTATGCATCTTCCAACAAGAAATTTTCAGTACTGTACATGCATGATGCACAAAATATATTTGATGCCAAAACATCGTACGCTGGCGAATGGAATGTAGATGAAAAATTAGACAGTTTGCAAGCTCCAGTGATCGTTATAGGAATCGAGCATGGAAATGACAAGCGTATGGAGGAATTAACCCCTTTTAAAAATGAAAAATATGGCGGTGGCAAAGCCGATGACTATTTAGCTTTTATCGTGAAAACGTTAAAACCATACGTGGACAAAAACTACAAAACCAAGCCCGATAAAAAGCACACACTCATCATGGGAAGTTCGCTTGGTGGTTTGAATTCTTTTTATGCGGTTCTGAAATACCCCGAAGTATTTGGCAAAGCCGGAGTGTTTTCACCGTCTTTTTGGTTCTCCAAAGACATCTATACCCTGATCGAACAATCAAAAAAGACAAAAGCAAAAATATATTTTCTTTGCGGAGACAAGGAAAGTGACGATATGGTTTCGGATTTGAACAAAATGGAATATTTATTAAATTCAAATAGATGTTACTGCCTTAATTTGAATGAAAAAAAAATTGTAAAAGACGGTCAACACAATGAAAAACTATGGCGAGATGGATTTGCCCAAGCTATTTTATGGCTTGGTTATTAATGCAATCAACATAAAATATACACTTTATGGAACTGATTTTAAGAGAATACAACCTAAAATTAAAACATACCTTCACGATTTCGAGAAAATCAATCGACGTTCAACCTTCTTTAATTGTTGAACTAAAGGGCGCTGGATTTTCTGGTTTTGGCGAAGCCACTTCAAACCCTTATTACCACAATACCGTTACAATGATGCGTACCGATTTAGAAAAAATTCGCCCTGTGATTGAAGCGAGTACCACTGAAACTCCAGAAGAATTTTGGACAAAAATTCATCCCTATTTGCAGAATAATAGGTTTGCTCTATGCGCTCTAGACGTTGCATACAATGATTGGTATGCCCGCAGTAAAGGAAAAAAACTATACGAATTGTGGAATTACACCATCGATAAAAATCCATTGACAGATTATACCATTGGCATTGCTTCTATCGAAAAAATGATTGCAAAAATGAAAGAACTGCCATGGCCAATTTATAAAATAAAACTAGGAACGCCAGAGGATATTGCTATTGTTACTGCTCTTAGAAAACATACTGCTGCTGTTTTTCGCATAGACGCAAATTGCGGCTGGACTGTTGATGAGACTATCAATAATGCAATCGAATTAAAAAAATTAGGTGTCGAATTTTTAGAACAACCATTAAAAGCTGATGATTGGGAAGGACACAAGGAAGTTTTCAAGCATGCTGTTTTACCAATTATAGCCGATGAAAGTTGCATAACTGAAGCTGATGTCGCAAAATGTCAATATCATTTTCATGGAGTTAATATAAAATTAGCCAAATGTGGTGGCTTAACTCCCGGTAGACGCATGATTCAGCAAGCCAAACAACTAGGCATGAAAACTATGGTAGGTTGCATGACAGAATCTACGGTGGGTATATCTGCCATTGCGCACTTATTACCACAATTGGATTACGTAGATATGGACGGCGCATTACTTTTAGCCGAAGATATTGCTACGGGAATCACGCTCGATTATGGAAAAACTATTTATTCAGAATGCAATGGAACTGGCGTGACCTTGCTTTAAAACTTTTGTCTGCAAGCCAATTCTAAATCTATAATTGTGGTCCAATTGCTTTTAAACCGTACCTTTGTAAAAAATTATGATGATGACAAATAACGATATCTTTAAAAAACTTCGCGTTGCACTTATGTTACGTGACGATCAAATAGTTGAAATATTAGAATTGGTGGATTTTAGAATAACCAAATCAGAGCTAGGTGCTTTTTTTCGGGATGAAAAACACGAAAACTATATGGAATGTGGTGACCAAGTACTGCGTAACTTTCTAAATGGATTGGTTATTCACTTGCGTGGAACCAAAGAAAATCCAAAAAATCCAAATGATGTTTTAGCCAAGCACAAAGCACAAATTCCAGCGAAAGACAGTGTAAAAGAGCGACCAGAATTTAAAGCCAAACCAAGAGATGAAGAGCGTTCTCGAGGTGATGAAGCGCCCTCCAAGAAAAAACCTGCAACCAAGAATAATTCAAAAAAACAATATCCCAAAGGTAATTCTAAAATACAAGTTGTAGAGAAAGTGAAATTTAATTTCGGTAAAGGCAGCAAATCCTAACC
>JAYTBZ010000374.1:0-5486 GCA_043736705.1 Flavobacterium sp.
GTTCCCACTTGTTCCTGAGATTGACCGCCTCTATACCCATAAAAATATTCTAATATGGGATTGCTTACCGTGGTTCGGGAAACATTTTTTACGTGAACAACGGAATGAATTGTTTTTTCGGCAGCCTCAGTAAAGTCAAGAACATCTGTTGATAAGCCCACTCTTTTACCATATGAATTGGATGCCATGGTTACTAATCCGCTTTTGTCGTTAGAGAAATAACCATTAGTATCAAATAATAGCTTGTATGAACCTAGTGTTACTACTCCGCTCAACAGTGAAACTAAAAAAAGTGTTGAAATTTTTTTCATAATTAAATTCGTTTATTAAGATATTTGTGTGCAAAAATAAAAATAAAAAAGCACGATAAAATACAGTTTAACGCTCTTTAACAATGATTAACATTTCATTAATAGTTGTACTTTTGTGAGACACAATTCAAATTTAAATGCACATAGAATTTTATAAATATCAAGGAACTGGAAATGATTTTGTAATGATTGACAATCGTTCTAATTTTTTCCCAAAACAAAATACCCAACTCATTGCACACATATGCGACAGGCGTTTTGGGATTGGTGGCGATGGACTTATTCTATTGGAAAACGACACGATTGCCTCCAATCTGGAAGCTGCGACCGATTTTAAAATGGTCTATTACAACTCAGATGGAAACCAAAGCTCGATGTGTGGTAACGGTGGACGGTGTTTAGTGGCTTTCGCCAAAAAGCTACAGCTAATCGAGAATAAAACTACTTTCATTGCAACAGATGGTTTGCACCACGCAACAATTGGAGCAGATGGTTTAGTTGCTTTACAAATGATTGATGTTCAAGAGGTAAAAGTCAGTTCTGATCACGTTTTCTTGAATACGGGTTCTCCACATCATGTGCAACTGGTTGACGATTTAGAAAATTACAATATTAAGAAAAACGGAGCTGCTATCAGATATGGTGATTTATATGGAAAAGCTGGAAGTAACATTAATTTTGTCAAACAAATTAACGAAAACACCTTTTCGTTGCGCACCTATGAACGCGGTGTTGAAGATGAAACACTTTCATGTGGAACTGGAGCCACAGCTGTTGCAATCGCGATGAATGTTTTAGGAAAAACAGATGCTTCTTCCATTGATTTAAATGTTGAAGGCGGAAAATTAGTAGTTTCGTTCGAAAAAAAGGGAGAGCAGTTTTCCAAAGTCTTCCTCAAAGGGCCAGCGGAATTTGTATTTAAAGGGACAATTATTATTTAATTTCGAAACTCGTACTAAAATCAAACTTGGTGTATCTCTGTGATGCCTTTGTGTAACTTTGTGAAATAATTAAATGAAAACATTAAAAGGTGACAACATTTACATTCGTGCATTAGAACCCAATGATTTGGAGTTTGTGTATGCTATCGAAAACGACCAAAACATTTGGGAAGTAAGTAATACGCATACTCCCTACAGTCGGTTTTTAGTCAAACAATATTTAGAAAATGCCCAGCAAGATATCTATGAAGCTAAACAGTTGCGATTGGCTATTTGTCAGGATCATGATTTTCCAGCCGTAGGTTTAATTGATTTATTTGATTTTGATCCAAAGAATAATAGGGCAGGAGTTGGTATCGTAATTCAAAATAAAGACAACCGAAGACAAAATATAGGTTCTGAAGCATTACAATTAGTAATCGAATATGCTTTTTACAATCTTAATTTGCATCAATTATATGCAAATATTGGTACCGAAAATGCAGCAAGTACAGCACTTTTTACTAAATTTGGATTTGAAAGAATAGGCGTAAAGAAAGATTGGACCTTTATAAATGGCGTATATAAAGACGAAGCTATTTTTCAATTGATCAATACTAATTTTTAAAACTTGAACTTTGAATCGGTATCGTTTCAAAATCAAATAAATAGGAAGTACATTAGGAATATCTTTCCTCGAAAAAAATACCACTTATGAACATTAAAAAAATAATTAGCTTAGTCTCCGTTGTTGTAATAGCAGTATTAATGATTTATGGTTTAATACTTTTGCGACAAATTTTTTCTGCCAACACCAAATTTTCGGATGCTGAGGTATACGTTTACGTTCCAACAGATGCTAAATACGAGGATGTAAAAAAAATTATGGCACCTTATGTAGAGAATATGGATCGTTTTGAAATGGTCGCAAACAAAAGAGGCTATACCGATAATGTAATTCCGGGACGTTTTTTACTAACAAAGGGAATGAACAGTTACGCTTTAGTCAAAACGTTGCGACTTAATTCACCCGTAAAACTGGCGTTTAATAATCAAGAGCGCGTAGAAAATTTAGCCGGACGAGTAGGCTCTCAAATTGAAGCCGATAGTTTATTATTGCTGAATTCGTTTAAAGATTCTATTTTTTTAAAAGAAAACGGGTTCAATGAAGAGAATGTTTTGGTGCTTTTTATTCCGAATACATATGAAATTTATTGGAATATCACCGCTGAAAAGTTTCGTGATAAAATGATCAAAGAGTACCGCAACTTCTGGAATGAAGATCGAATTGCAAAGGCAAAAGCACAAGGTCTTACTCCAGTTGAAGCCACAATTTTAGCCTCAATTGTTCACAAAGAGTCGGTAAAAAAAGACGAAAGACCAAGAATTGCAGGAGTGTATTTGAACCGCTTGAGATTAGAAATGCCCTTGCAAGCAGATCCTACGGTTATATTTGCTATGAAAAAGAAATCGAATGATTTTAATCAAGTCATCAAAAGAGTTTTTTATAAGGATTTAATAATGCCGCATCCATACAATACGTATATGAATATAGGCTTGCCTCCAGGACCTATTGCAATGCCCGATATTACAGCGTTAGAAGCGGTTCTAGATCCTGAAAAAAATGATTTTATTTATTTCTGCGCTAGTGTTACCCGTTTTGGATACCATGAGTTTGCTGCTACATTACCAGAACACAATGTAAATGCAAAAAAATATTCAGATTGGATCAATAGTCAAGGCGTAAAAAGATAATTTTGAGAGCTCCTCTTGGCTATATATTTTTATTTCTAGTCGTTTTTCAAATTGGCTGTTGCCAAAGTAAACAATCTCATTTTTTCAAACCTTCTGATTCTTTGAATCTAAAAAGGCAAAATACGGTTGTTGTTGTTGAATCAGTTTTGGCCACGGGAACTTTAATTGGCTTGAATCAAGTTTGGTATGCGGATTATCCCAAATCTGATTTTCACTTTATAAATGACAATTCTGAATGGCTCCAAATGGACAAAGCCGGTCATCTATTTTCCTCCTATCATTTGGGACGATTCGGAGCTGAGATGCTGCAATGGAGTGGCACTGATAGAAAAAATCAGCTGCTTTATGGAGCAGGATTAGGCTTTGCGTTTTTAGCAGCTGTTGAGGTAATGGACGGCTATTCCGCTGAATGGGGTGCTTCTTCTGGGGATATAATCGCAAATGTTGCTGGAACAGCTTTGTATGTTTCACAAGAATTGATTTGGAAGGAACAGCGCATTATACCCAAATTTTCATTTCATACTACAAAATATGCCAGTTTTCGACCAGCAGTTTTAGGAGGTTCCTTTTCAGAAAAAATTCTTAAAGATTATAACGGACAAACGTATTGGCTTTCCATTAACTTAAATTCGTTTGCAAAAGACTCAAAAATACCAAAATGGCTCAATGTAGCCCTAGGTTATGGGGCTGAAGGAATGATAACTGGAAATAAAGGAGATGTACTTCCAAATACAGCATATAATCCCAAAAGATTCAGGCAATTGTATCTGAGTTTGGATGTTGATTTGACAAAAATAAAAACAAATTCTCATTTTTTAAAGACCGTTTTCAGTGTTTTTAATGCTGTGAAGATTCCTGCACCCACTATCGAATTTGTGCACTTTAACGATATAAAATACCACTTTATCTATTTTTAGAAAAGTTTAACTACCTGATTATTAGTGTAAATTTATTTATTGTACCTTTGAACATAGAAATTTCTTAACGGGACAGCGTTTTGAAGAAAAACAATTTATGATAAAGAAGTGGTATTTTTACACCAGTTTAACTGTAATTACAGTTTTTTTAAGTTCCGGTTTTAGACCGTTTAACCTAGAAACCAGCCCTTGGTTTCTTATCAATGAAGAAGAAGGAACAAACTACTTATTTCCTTCTGAAAAGCAAGAAGATTACATCAATTCGAATATCCCTTTTACCGGAAATTTTTTCGTAGGTTTCAGAGAAGCAATTGGTTATAGAGAATCTGAAAGTAAATACAAAAAAATTAATTCTTTAGGATATTTAGGTAAATACCAATTTGGTGTTGAAACGTTAAAGTCTGTTGGAGTGCACAGTAGTGCCACTTTTTTGAATAGTCCTGAATTGCAAGAAAGAGCTTTTATTGCACTTTTAGCCAAAAATAAATGGGAACTAAAAAAGGAAATTAAAAAATATGAAGGAACAATTCTTAACGGAATTCAAGTTACTGAGTCAGGAATTTTAGCAGCAGCACATTTAGGCGGTGCAGGATCTGTAAAAAAGTATTTTAAAAACAACGGCAAGCGTTATTTTAGAGATGCGTACGGAACTTCCATAAGAACTTATATGAAATTATTTGGTGGTTACGACACCTCTTTTATTATTGCAGATAGTAATGCAACCGTAAGAAACACCCAGATTTAAGAATAATATATAATATGAAAAAGGCTGCCAAATTTATTTTTGACAGCCTTTTTTTATTTCAGAACAATTCGTGAAAAGTTTGATACTGATCAGGAATTTTTAAATGGATTAATGCACTATTAAAAAACAAAAAAAGCACTACTCTTTCTAAAATTGCTTTGAATAGATTTGACATTCAATGTTTTTTTATTCGAAACTTCCCATTAATATTTCTAAAATTTTAATAGCGGCTTCACTAATTTTTGTTCCAGGTCCAAATACGGCAACGGCCCCAGCATCAAATAAAAACTGGTAATCTTGTGCAGGAATTACTCCGCCCACAACCACCATTATATCTTCTCGACCGTACTTTTTAAGTTCTTCAATAACTTGTGGTACCAAAGTTTTGTGTCCTGCAGCAAGAGAGGAAACTCCTAGAATATGTACGTCGTTTTCTACAGCTTGCTTGGCTGCTTCTGCTGGTGTTTGAAAAAGTGGACCAATGTCTACATCAAAACCTACATCGGCATAACCAGTAGCCACCACTTTTGCGCCACGATCGTGTCCATCTTGTCCCATTTTTGCTATCATGATTCGGGGACGACGGCCTTCCTTAACAGCAAAGTCATCTGCTAATTTTTTTGCTTCTTCAAAACTTTTGTCGTCTTTTATTTCTTTACTATACACGCCGCTAAAAGATTTAATTTGTGCTTTGTATCGTCCAAAAACCGCTTCCAATGCATCACTAATTTCTCCTAAAGTAGTTCTGTTTCGAGCAGCTTCAACGGCAATTTCCAGTAAATTACCTTCTCCTGTTTGTGCACAAAGGGTTAATTTTTTTAGTGAATTTTGAACTTTT
>JAYTBZ010000375.1:0-5476 GCA_043736705.1 Flavobacterium sp.
GCTGTTTTGCGCCTGATTGTTATTTTTTTTGATAGCCATAATACTATTTTATTCTTTTTTTTCTATTCTAAAACCTACTTCTGTAATACCGTCTAATGCAGTAACGCCAGGAACTTTACCGTTTTCTCGAACCGCTTGCTTGATGTAGACTTTGTATTTTGATTTGAACCGTACATTTTCCTTGTAAAAAAGTTTACTTTCTTTTAAGTCTGAAAAACCATTACCTAATAATGTGCCGTCTGGTTCTGCCATTTGGTATTCAAGCGTGTCTACTTTTGTAAATCCATTTGGCAATTCCAACGCCACAATTAAAAATAGATTGTTGAACTGATAATTGTTATTATCTCTAACATTTATAAACAAATCATAGCGTTTTGTGGAGTCCAGTTCTGGTAAATTGAATGTTACAATACTGTCTTTGTGCCACGCACTACCAACCGATTTATATTCATCAAAAACTCTTTTTTTGTCACATGAAGAAAAGATAATCATCACTAACAGGAGTAAAGCGCTATTTTTTATCCACATTTTTAGTAATAATTATAGGTTTTCTAGGTTCTGCAGGCTTTTTATCATTTTGCTGCTGACGATTATTATTATTATTTGCAGGTTTACTGCTGTTGGCTACAATCACATTTTCCCCACCAGCTTTGCGTTTTTTATGCTGTTTTTTCTTTGGTTTTGGTTGGTCAAAACGAGTTAAACTTTCCTGACCCATCGCATTATTAAAGTTTTTTTCTGGTTCAGTAATAATTTCAATTGCATAATCTTCTAACGAGGAAACTTTATTTTTTAGCTTGTTTTCGGCAACAATTTCTTGTACTTGTTCAATTTTCAACACGTGCCAATTAGCGAAATTATTGGTGTAAGCAAACCACATTAGCCCCTTAAAAATATCTTGTTTTTGGCAAATGGCATCTCCTTTTTCAGTGACTAGCTTAGTTTCGAAATCAGGGAAATGCTTTAAAGCATCCATGTAGGTGTCTAGCTCATAGTTTAAGCAACATTTTAATTTTCCGCATTGTCCGGCCAGTTTTTGTGGATTCAAAGAAAGTTGTTGGTAGCGTGCTGCTGAGGTATTTACACTTCTAAAATCCGTCAACCATGTAGAACAACACAATTCTCTTCCGCAAGAACCTATTCCGCCTAAGCGTGCTGCTTCCTGACGGAAACCTACCTGTTTCATTTCGATACGCGTACTGAATTCTTTAGCAAAATCTTTTATTAAAGCACGAAAGTCAATTCGATCATTTGCGGTGTAATAAAAAGTAGCTTTAGATCCATCTCCTTGAAATTCAATATCCGAAATTTTCATTTCCAATTTTTGAGCAATCGCTAGTTCACGAGCACGAACCTTCATAGGCTCTTCTTTTTCGCGAGCGGTAGACCAAATATCAATGTCTTTTTGAGAAGCTTTTCTGTAAATTTTGGGAATTTCATTGCTTAAAGGATTGGCTCCTTTTTTCTTCATTTGGATGCGAACCAATTCTCCAGTAAGTGTTACAATTCCTATGTCATGACCCGGAGAAGCTACCGTGGCAACAATGTCACCCATGCTTAACGTTAGCTTCTCGGTATTGCGATAAAATTCTTTTCGTCCGTTTTTGAAACGTACTTCAACACAATCAAAAGGGGCGTCGCCATTGGGCAAACTCATATTCGAAAGCCAATCGAAAACCGTTAATTTATTGCAGCTATCGGTGCCGCAAGTCCCATTATTTTTACAACCCTTAGGTGCGCCACCATCAGAAGTTGAACAACTTGTACATGCCATAATCTTATATGTAGTGTTGTGACGCGCACAACTTAAGTTCTTAAAACGTTTAATTTGTAAAGATAGTATTTTTTAATTTTATGTAGCAATGACTATTTGCGCCAGTACAGCACAAAATTATTTTAAAAAAACCCATCACAATTGGAGTTGTAATAGGTTAATTTGTAGTAATGTAAAGTGTAATTTTTAGTCTAAAATTTTATATAATTTATCAGATAATCGGATTCTGAATGGTAATTTAAACGTACATGTATCCCCAACAATTGCTATTCCTTTTGCTAAATTATTTACCATCATTTCCTCAATTACTAGTTGTTGTAGGCCAGTAGTAGAACCTTTGATTAGAATTGTATCGCCAATTTTTATTTCGTTTTCTTCAATTAGAAACTGACCAATACTTGTTTTTGGAAAAAAATGTGTTCCTTTTCCGATATAGATTTTCTGTACTTTCACTTCTTTTTTGGCTGTTGGTTTGCGCATGGCAAGCTCGCTTAAATTTGGTACAACAGCCAATGGGTCGGTATTGTTTTTAAAAGTGAGTTTGTCTGATTTTCCTTTTTTGAAAATCTTATTTCCGTTTTTAATACCTCTGCGAATGGTTTTTTGTTCCTCTTCGGGTAAATGAATCACCGTTGCACATTCAGTAGAACAGCAGCCTTCCATTTTTTCCTTGCAAGTATCACATTGGATAAAAAGCAAGTGACAGCCTTCGTTCACGCAATTCGTATGTACGTCACAAGGATCGCCACATTGATGGCATTGGGAAACAATATCGTCTGTGATTCTTTCGCCCAAGCGGTGATCAAACACGAAGTTTTTACCAATAAATTTGCTCTCGAGGTTTTCTTCTTTAATTTGTTTGGCGTAATTAATAATTCCACCTTCTAACTGATATACATTCTTAAAACCTTGGTGTTTAAAGTAAGCTGAAGCTTTCTCGCAACGAATTCCTCCAGTGCAATACATTACCAAATTTTTATTTTCTTTAAAATCTTGTAATTGCTCGTTTATAATAGGCAACGATTCCCGAAAAGTATCTACATCTGGAGTTATTGCTCCTTTAAAATAGCCAATTTCACTTTCATAATGATTTCTAAAATCAACTACGATAGTATCTGGATTATCAAGAATTTCGTTGAATTCTCTAGCTTTTAAGTGAATCCCAATATTGGTCACATCAAATGTGGCATCATTCAAACCATCAGCAACAATCTTGTCACGGACTTTTATGGTCAGTTTCAAAAACGAGTGATCGTCATGCTCTACGGCAATATTCAAACGCATTCCTTTCATGAAAGCGTATTTTTCTATAGTGTCTTTAAACGCATAGAAATTATCGGCAGGCAATGACAGTTGGGCATTGATACCCTCGCTAGCCACATAAATTCGGCCTAAAACTTCAAGAGAGTTCCACGCCAGAAATAATTCATTACGAAATTGTGTAGGATCTAAGATTTGCGCATAAGCATAGAAAGACAGCGTAAGACGTTGTTTTCCGGCATCATCAATCATGATGGCTCTTTCTTCTGCGCTTAAGGTGTTGTACAGTTGCATGCTATAAACAGTTTAAGTTGAGAAATGTATTTTTGCAAAAGTATAAAAAAGGTTCAGAGGCGCAAAGTTTTAAAGGGACTAAGGTTCGCAATTATTGACAATAGATGCTTAATTTTCCTTAATGTCTTAATGGTTTATTTTTTAGGAGCTATTTCCAGCTTTCCGCTATATCTCTTTTTTCCGCTATCGCTACAACAAGAGGATGTCGCTGCAATCTGGGCTAGGGGAGTTGTGGTTACATTATATCTTGTCTCTATTTTGTCATTCTGAGGAACGAAGACCCGAGCACTAGCGAACTGGCGGAGCAATCTTTGCATGGTGAGCAACTTGGGAGAGACTCTTTCTTTGTCAGAGTGACAAGTTTGTCTTATAAAGCATGCAATAGCAATAACTATAAATAAAAAAACCACGCCGAAACGTGGTTTTAAATTCTATACTTTGACAGGTATTAGCAATACTCGTTGAAAGCGTCTTTTAAGTTTTCAGCAATTAGTTCTGCTGGGCGACCTTCAATGTGGTGACGCTCTAGCATGTGAACTAATTCTCCATTTTTGAACAAAGCCATACTTGGCGATGATGGAGGAAAAGG
Source organism: Flavobacterium sp. (assembly GCA_043736705.1). Taxonomy (GTDB): domain Bacteria; phylum Bacteroidota; class Bacteroidia; order Flavobacteriales; family Flavobacteriaceae; genus Flavobacterium. The sequence goes on from JAYTBZ010000375.1 coordinate 3,918, forward strand.
AAACATGTGTTGTCTGGCAGCATCAACAGCATCTTTATCAACTCCTGCAAAAACAGTGATTAAATGATCTGGTTTTTTAGCACCTTCTAAACTCATTTTTGCTCCCGGACGTGCGTTTCTTGCAGCACAACCACAAACCGAATTTACAACTACAAGCGTCGTTCCTTCTAATTTCATTGCGTTTTCTACCGCTTCGGCACTATGTAAATCTTGAAAACCTGCAGTCGTTAATTCGGCTTGCATGGGTTTTACCATTTCTTCTGGATACATATCGTTATTTTTTAAATATTAATTTTATTATGCAAAGTTACAAAGTTTACTTTCAAGAATGGAGACTGAATTATAAAGTTTTGTTATAGTTTAATTGCTTTAAATGCCACGTGAAATATAGCTTTAATGAATAGCATTTTTGGACATTTCAAGATCACCTGGATATCTTCTTTTATAGATGTTTCTTCGTCTAAAAATTTAAAAATTAAGGTTGAATTTCCTTTTTTGAATATCGATGAAAAGATGTGCGAGCCTAGTTCGTTTTTTCGGTTTAAAATATCTAACAAAAGCAAATCGTAAAACCAGAATTTGGTCTTTTTATGGAATTTGATAAAATCGGTTTCCGTTTGCAGAAAGGCAACCAATTCACTTGATTTTTTATCAGAATTTTTAAACGTATAACCCGTACTCGCTTTGGTCCAACCGCCAGAAGTTCCTATATTGACTACGTTTTTAGTATTTGCTTTCCAAAAAGGATAACACGTCATCGGGATGCTACCTTGCTCTTTTTCGATAATTTTATAGTTCGTAATCCCTAATTTTTCGATGTATTGGCGGATTTCGTTTTCGTACTCTTCTTTTTTTAAATGGTGATGTGAAAACAACGTATATTCTAGCAAAGCTTCCTTTTTTGAGGTGGGCAACACATACATAAAACGGGTATTTCCTTTTTGCTCGACCGAAAAATCCATGAAAGTAGCTTGCTCCGGATTGAAAAAAGGCTGTTCGCTTTTGATAAACCAACCAATAAAATGCTGTTGTAAAACTGGATATTGAGTCTGATTTTCTGCTTTTGCTTTATTATAAATGCTGTTTAACAACTTGGAGCAAGAAAAGGATTCACTTTCTGTTTGTACTAGAATTATAGTGTCAGATTCTTCGATTTCCAAGACTTTCTGGTTTATGAAAGTGATGTTCGCTTGTTTCGAAAGTAAATCAAATACTTGATTGTAAAAATCCAGCCCTTTCACCATATTGTATTGGTAGGGTTGTAAGTCTAAATCCCTGCGGAAATCTGCATTTGCAAACAAAGCCGAATCCCATTTCTTGGAAATAGATTGTTCCCAAAGTGAATGGTTAGTTTTCCAGAAGCACCACGTTCTGTCGTTGGTTTTTTTGGTATTTTCATCCAATAATAAAATACTTGTATTCTTAAATTTTCCGGATTGCACCATTTTATACACGGTCATCAAAGCCGATAATCCTGCGCCGGTAAAAATATAATCGTAGTGTTTCATTTGGGAATTTGACATTTCCCCAAAAATAAACAATTTTATTCTTTTAGTTTG
>JAYTBZ010000376.1:0-2510 GCA_043736705.1 Flavobacterium sp.
GGTGGTTTAGGAATGGTAGCTATTGGTGTTGGTGGTGCTGACGCAGTAGATGTCATGTCAGGAATGGCGTGGGAATTAAAGTTTCCTAAATTAATTGGAGTAAAATTAACGGGTAAATTATCGGGGTGGACTGCTCCAAAAGATGTAATTCTCAAAGTTGCTGGAATTCTTACCGTAAAAGGAGGAACAGGCGCTATTGTTGAATATTTTGGCGAGGGCGCTACCGCTATGTCTTGCACGGGAAAAGGAACAATTTGTAATATGGGTGCCGAAATTGGCGCAACCACTTCTACTTTTGGCTATGATGCGTCCATGAGCAAGTATTTGCGTTCTACAGATAGAGCTGATGTTGCGGATGCAGCAGATAAAATTGCAACTTATTTAACTGGCGATGATGCCGTATATGAAAACCCTGAACTATATTTTGATCAAGTAATCGAAATCAATTTAGACGAATTAGAGCCACATTTAAATGGTCCTTTCACGCCTGATTTGGCAACGCCAATTTCAAAAGTGAAAGAGGAAGCCCTTAAAAACAATTGGCCTTTAAAAATCGAAGTAGCTTTAATTGGGTCCTGTACCAATTCATCTTACGAGGATATTGCTCGAGCGGCCTCTATTGCAAAACAAGTTACCGAAAAAAATTTAAAAATAAAATCCCAATTTACCATTACACCAGGTTCTGAAATGGTTCGCTACACCATAGAACGTGACGGATTTATTGATGTTTTCGACAAAATGGGAGCAACTGTTTTTGCAAATGCTTGTGGACCATGTATCGGAATGTGGGATCGAGAAGGCGCAGACAAGGAAGAACGCAATACAATCGTACATTCATTCAATAGAAACTTCTCAAAAAGAGCTGATGGGAACCCCAATACGTTGGCTTTTGTGGGTTCGCCGGAACTAGTTACTGCCTTAGCCATTGCAGGAGACTTAAGTTTCAATCCATTAACGGATACATTAATTAATGAAAATGGGGATCAGGTAAAACTAGATGAACCTTCTGGAGACGAATTACCACCAAAAGGATTTGATGTTGAAGATTCTGGATTTCAAGCACCAGCTGCAGACGGTTCCGGAATTCAGGTTTCAGTGAGTGACACATCAGAGCGCTTGCAATTATTAGCGCCATTCTTACCTTGGGATGGAAAAAACATTTTAGGAGCTAAATTGTTGATCAAAGCATTTGGGAAATGTACCACAGATCACATTTCAATGGCAGGTCCGTGGTTGCGCTTCCGCGGGCATTTAGATAATATTTCTAATAATATGTTAATCGGAGCCATTAATGCCTTCAATCAAAAAACAAATTCTGTTAAAAATCATCTTACCGGTACATACGATGCGGTTCCTGCTGTTGCGCGCGCATACAAAGCGGCTGGAGTTCCAACTATTGTTGTTGGCGATCACAATTACGGTGAAGGATCTTCTCGAGAACATGCGGCAATGGAACCCCGTTTTCTAGGTGTCAAAGCAGTTTTGGTCAAATCATTTGCACGAATCCACGAAACCAATTTAAAAAAACAAGGATTGCTGGGATTGACCTTTGCAACGGAGTCTGATTACGATAAAATTCGAGAAGATGACACGATCAATTTTATAGATTTAGTCGATTTTGCTCGAGGAAAACCATTAACATTAGAGTTCGTTCATACCGATGGGACTACAGACAGTATTTTGGCAAATCATACTTATAACGAAGGTCAAATAGGTTGGTTTGTTGCCGGTTCTGCTTTAAATTTAATCGCTGCAGCAGGAAACGCATAAACCTAGCAACATATTTATACTCAAAACGCCTCAGGAAACTAGGGCGTTTTTTTATTTATGGGTCCTATATTTTTTAGGAGCTATTTCCTGCTAAGCGTTTCAAGCTTTTTCATCCAATTGCTTTTTTCCAGCGCATAAAGGAGCTTTTTTCAGTCGCTCTTTATACTCAGGAAAAAATAGCAATTAGATTTCAAAAGGCTTTTCACTTTTATCAGGGCTAAAAATCAGTAGTAAAAATGACTTTTATAGAGACTTTAAAAGCCAATACCTGCAGTTGCTGCTGAGGGTTAAATCATCGATAAAAGTCAAAAAAAGCGTTAAAGTTTATTTTTTGAACGTTAAAATTTGAAAAAAGGGAGTGATTTTTGAATAAATGACATATATTAGCTTTTTGAATAAAATATTTAGCAGAAGTTTATCGGGTTAATTTGTATCCATCTTCTATTTAAAATTTTATTTAAAAGCAACAATCCAATCGTATTGTACTGCTTAATTATTTCAACTGCTGACGTATTTGAAATAAAAAATCAACCAGAATTTAAAATGGACACATTCCGAACTTCTTTTTTTTGAAAGAGATGAGGAACATTTTTACAATTTTTTAAAAAGAAAAGTAAAAAAGCAAAACCACGGCGAGATTTAATAATTATATCCCGAAATCGCTGTGTAGAATAAAAATGGGGTAAGTAATTTGAAATAGATGAATATGAGTTTAAGATTAATTGTAACATTGTTTGTAT
>JAYTBZ010000377.1:0-12307 GCA_043736705.1 Flavobacterium sp.
ATGGCAATTAGTTCTTTCTAAAGATGAAAAAACGGGCGCCATGTGTGTTCGTATCGATCCTACCAATCCTAGAATTGTTTATGCAACGCTTTGGGAAGGTTATCGTAACGGTCATTCTATGTCATCTGGTGGAAAAGGATCCGGAATGTACAAATCTATTGATGGTGGGGATACTTGGAAATCGCTTAACGAAAAACCAGGAATGCCAGTTGGAATCCTCGGAAAAATGGGAATCGCTGTGTCTCCAGTAAATTCGAATCGCTTGTATGCTTTGATCGAAAACACAAAAGGCGGACTGTATCGATCTGATGATGCAGGAGAGCACTGGGAATTGATTAATGAAGATAAAAATCTTTGGCAAAGACCATGGTATTACATGAATTTACAAACCGATCCTAAAAACGAAAATGGATTAATTGTATTAAATGTAGATGCTTGGAAAACCAGTGATGGCGGTAAAAGCTTTAAAAAAATAAATGTTCGACACGGAGATACACATGATGTATGGATTAATCCTCTAAATCCAGATAACTTTATCATAGGCGATGATGGTGGTGGCGAAGTAACCTTTAATGGTGGGGAAACCTTCACGGAATTAGACACACCAACCGCTCAATTTTATCATGTATCAGTAGACAATGAATTCCCGTATAATATCTACGGAGCTCAGCAGGACAATTCTTCCATTCGGATTGCTTCTAGAACTAGTGGCTATAGTATAGGTCCTGAATCTTGGTACGCCGCTGCAGGTGGCGAAGCAGGATACATCGAGGCAGATCCAACAAATGCTGACATTACATACGGTGGCGAGTACGACGGTCAATTGAGTTCTTACAACAAAAAAACAGGCCAAGGAAAAGATATCTCACCGTATCCAGAATCTAATATCGGGGCCCCTTCTAGTGCTAAAAAATACCGTTTTCAATGGACGTACCCAATTGTTTTTTCGCCTCACAACCCAAAAAGAATGTATGTTACCTCTCAGGTAGTACACGTGACGGAAGATCAAGGTCATTCATTTGAAATTATAAGTCCTGATTTATCCCGAAATGATCCAAAAACTACAGGAGAAACGGGCGGACCAATAACTAAAGATCAAACAGGAGCAGAAGTATACGCTACCATATTTACCCTCTCAGAATCACCATTAGAAAAAGGAATAATTTGGACCGGATCTGATGACGGTTTAGTACATATTACTAAAAACGATGGGGCAAAATGGGAGAATATCTCATTACCAACAACATTACTGCCTGACTTTTCTTTGATTAGTATGATTCACACTTCAGATCACGAAAAAGGAAAAGCATATTTAACGGCCAATAAATACATGTACGGCGATCGTACACCGTATATGTTCAAAACGGTTGATTATGGAAAAAGTTGGACTAAAATAACCAATGGAATTCCATCTGATGAATATTGCAGAGTATTGCGTGAAGATCCTAACAAACCTGGATTATTGTTTGCTGGAACCGAGCGAGGCGTTTATGTTTCCTTTAACGATGGAGATTCTTGGCAAAAACTAAACTTAAATCTACCGCTAACGCCTATTAGAGATTTAAGAATTCAAAAAAGAGAAAAGGATTTAATTGTTGCTACGCATGGACGTGCTTTTTGGGTATTAGATGATATTACGCCACTTTATGAAATAAAAGACAAAACAGCAAAAGGTGACAAACACCTTTTCAAACCGCGTCCTGCTTATAGAATGCAAGGCGGACAAAGCGATGACATGAGTTCAGGAACTAATGCGCCAAATGGAGTAATTGTTCGTTACTTTTTCAAGAAGAAACCTTCATCTGAGATAAAATTACAGTTTCTGACGCCAAAAGGAGATACGATAAATACCTACTCTTCCACCAAAGACTTGAAGGGCGCGCCCATGAAAATTTCCAAAGAATTTTATCAAGATCCTAAAAAAGAGCAAGCGGGTTTCATCACAGCAAAAGCAGGTATGAATTCCTTTGTATGGAATATGCGCTATCCTAATGCAACAGCCGTTGACGGAACTAATGTAATGTGGGCAGGGTCTGGTGTTGGCGCAAAAGTAGTACCGGGATCTTATATTGTTCGGTTAATTGAAGACAAAACCATTATTGCAGAGGCACCTATTGAAATCAAACTAGATCTACGGGTGACCACTACTGATGCCGATTTAAAAGAACAATTTGACTTGCATCAAAAAGTAAATAAAAAGGTCAATGAGGCTCATATTGCGATTAACCAACTTAGAAAAATACGCACACAAATTAATGGATATATAGCTACTGTAAAAGATACTGTGGCTGTCAATCAAATGAAAAAAATGACGAAATCGACTCTAGAAAACTTGGATAAAATTGAGTCATCATTAATGCAGCCAAAAGCTAAAGCACCACAAGATGTATTAGCGTACCCAATTCAATTAAACGATAAAATGGCTGGATTAGGATCCAATATTTCGTCATCGGAATCAAAACCAACCCGAAATGCTTATGTAGTTTATGAAGATTTAGCTATAAAAATAGATGCCGAAATCAAGAAAATAAAAGATATCGTGGATAATGATGTTAAGGAATTCAACGCTTTTGTAATGAAACAGCAAATTCCTGCCATTATTTTAGATAAGGAAATAAAATAATTTCATCGTATTAATTTTGTCAGATGTAGCGCAATCGAGATTTAATTGTTATTCTGGATTGCATACAAAAAGACACGAATTACTTTATACAGCAATGTTGTAAATTGGATTTCCAAAATAAAAAAAAGGGTAGAAAATTTCGATTTTCTACCCTTTTACTTTAAATATTAGTTACGCTTTTTTGGGCTTCTTGACCTCTAGTAAAACCACACTTTCGTAATTTATTTACATCGTATTAGAGTCATTAGCATTAAGAAGAATCCACTTTTTATCGCTATTGAGTTTAAAAGTCCCTATGTGTTCCTTGTTCCACTCGTTTGGTCCTATTAACGACAGAAAATTTAAACCTTCGACGTCTCTATACAAATGATAAATTTCGCCAATCACTGGTTCAAATGAAAATTTAGCGCTGTACACTAATTCATTCCATTCAAACTCCTCCATCAACTTTTGGTATTGCAGTTTCAGTTCGTTAAACTTATTGCCTAATTCTTTGTTTACATTATCAATCCCTCTACTTTTCCAGGATACCACATCATCAACCCGAATTACAGGCGCTCCTGCACTTGTAGCATAAGGCAAAACATTAGCATTATATCCCGCTTCAAAGGAATAAACAACATTATCTGGTTTTTTATTTTCCATTTTATTCTATTTTAATTTCAGGCACAGATGTACTTGTTTTAAAATTGCACCTCACCATTCGATTTTTAAAATGAGTCATAAATGTACCTTTTTTGGCTTGCGCCAAAAAGAATACAAACTTCCTCAATTCATATTACAATTATTTTGTTTATAATTTTTGCTGCAAAGTTAAACAAAATATATAAAATTATCTAAACTACTTGTTAGAAAAAGACTGCTTCTAAAATATAAGTATTATTTGTTGTTGCTGTTGTATCAAACAAATATTAGTTAATTTTTAAACCATTAAGAAATTAAGAAAAATTAAGGCTATAACTTTACTAAATTCGGATAATAAAAAATAATATAACTTTTATGAACTTCAATTCTTTTTAAATTTAGCAATTAATAAATAGAAAACTTATATGACTTATATGTTTAAAAAAACCAACTGCTTATGGTTTTTGACTTTGTTAATTCTTCCTAAAAATAGAGGTTAGATTTTTCGTTTTAATTCGCTTTTATTATCTTTAAAGACACCTTATTTTTTTAAAATTAATTCCTATGAAAAAAACCACATTCATTTTTCTTTTCATTATAAATTTTCTAACCCTTAGTTGTGAGGCTCAGGTTAAACAAGACGACATTACAATAAAAGAAGAAGTAAAAAAGTACACCTTAGAAACCGTAGCATCAGATATTGCTATTCCATGGGGGATGGCTTGGCTACCGGACGGCGCATTATTAGTTACTGAAAAAAGTGGTACACTTTATCATATTAAAAATGGCACTCAAACAACTGTAAAAAACGTTCCAAAAGTGTATACTCGTGGGCAAGGCGGTTTGCTAGACATCGTGCTACATCCTGAGTACACTAAAAATGGATGGATTTATATTACGTATGCTTCTGATGAAGGCGAAGGTACTGGTGGAAATACTAAATTGATTCGTGCCAAATTAGTTGACGGAGGTTTGACCCAGATAGAATCACTTTATAAAGCGACGCCCAATACAACAAAAGGACAGCATTTTGGCTCCCGAATTGTTTTTGACAACGATGGTTATCTGTATTTCTCGGTTGGGGAACGAGGAGAGCATTTTGTAAACCCACAAGATCTGCAGCGCGATGGCGGAAAAATATATCGCCTAAATGATGATGGTAGCATTCCCAAGGACAATCCTTTTGTAGGACATAACGGTGCCAAAGAAGCTATTTATACCTATGGAAATCGCAATCCACAGGGAATTGCAAAAAACCCAGCAACGGGAATTATTTGGGCACATGAACATGGACCAAAAGGTGGTGATGAAATCAATATTATTAAAAAAGGAGCAAATTATGGGTGGGCTGTGGTCACCTACGGAATTGATTATGACGATACAACAATTAGTACTGAAAGAACCAAACTTGGCATTGAAAACCCCATATATTATTGGTTGCCTTCTATTGCACCCAGTGGTATGGCCTTTGTTACAAGCGATAAATATCCAGAGTGGAAAGGACATTTGCTAGTAGGTTCATTAAAATTTCAATATCTAGAATTGGTTAAATTAAATGGAGATAAAGTAATTGACAGACAAAAGATAGCAACTGATGTGGGTCGCGTGCGCAATGTAGCACAAGGACCAGATGGCTTCATTTACATGGGAGTTGAAGGAGAAGGAATCGTTAAAATTATACCCAACTAAATCATGATAACTACAAAATTACTTACAGGCATTAGCATCGTATTTTTAAGTTTTTTCGCTTTTGAAAATCAAATTGATAGTGCTAACTACAGTCCATTAGAAACTAAAACTTCACAATATTCTAATCAGCAAGCGCCCGGAAAAGAGCTATACGCTGATTTTTGTATGCAATGTCATGGAGCCAATGGAAAGGGCAGTGGGAAAAGAATTCCGCCTCTTGATGGATCAGATTGGCTTAGTATGAAAAGAAATGAAAGTATTGCTGCAGTAAAATATGGACAACGTGGCGAAATAACGGTCAATGGAATCAAGTACAAAAACGCCATGCCGGCCATGGGTCTCACTGACCAAGAAGTTGCTGATGTGATGAACTATATAATGAGTACGTGGAACAACAAGCAAACAAAAATTGTTACTTCGAAAGAAGTCGCTATCCTAAAAAAATAAAAACGTGCTGAAAATGCATTTTTAAAAATAATACGTTACTGAAAGTCCCACATAATAATTTACAGGATTTCCTGGGTAAAAATATCTTGGAGCAGCACTACCAAAACCAACCGCATTTGGTAAAATATTAGCCGCATATTTACGGTCTAATGCATTGTTGATGCCTGCATTTAACTCTGTTTTTAGCACTTTTGCTAATACAAAAACGTAGCTGCTTTTAATGTCTAGTAGCGCATACCTTTCACTATATTTGGTATTAGCATCATTTAATGGAATTCTGCCCATGGTTCGGAATGAGGTTTTCACACTAAAGCTATTTTTAGCCGTTAAATCCAATCCAAAGTTAAATTGCGATTCAGGAACGCCAGTTAATTGATTACCAGAATAATCAGCAGTATCTTCTGTAAATTCTTTGAATCTAAATGCATTCATTGCTCCTGAAAAATAGGGCGATATTTGAAACTGCGTATTATCTAAAAGTTTATAATTCAACAAAAATTCCACTCCGGAATGCGAACTACTGCCTGCATTAATTCCAACAAATTGATCGTCAGCCGTACGTCTTGCCACCAATAAATTGGAAATTTGAGTCGTATACAATGCTACTTCGGTATAAATTTTATTTTCCAACCAATTCCCTTTAAAACCTAATTCATAATTCCAGCCCATTTCAGGTTTTAAGCTGGTATTTATCTGACCTTCTGCGGTCAACGTTTCGGCAAGTGAAGGAACAGAAAATCCCTTACTGACCGAAGCATAAAGATTCTTGTCATTATCTAATTTATAAGACAAGCCAAGTCTCGGAGACCACACTGATCCAAAAATATAGGGCTCTTTACTGGCATTAGCACCTGTAAAAACATTTGCCAAAGTATAAGAAGTGGTATTTAATGCCAATCCAGTTTCTATATGTAATTTTTGACTGAGCCAAAACTCCATTTGAATAAAAAAGTTACTATAGTTTCTATTTTGTTGAAAGCCACTGAACGGATCACCTTGTATACTGCCTTGACCGGGTTGCGATTGATATAAATTTCGATACAGCGCATACTCGTATTTTTCGATTAATACCTCTGTCACCAAACTCAATTCAAAGGGCACAGCATACATTGTATACTTGTAATTCACATTCGAACGAAATCCCAGCGACCTTGTATTATCTTCTAAAATATCAAAAGGCCTCGGTTCGTATGCGTCTTTAAAATTTGAAAAAAGGTTGGTTTGCACCGACCACTTTTTTGAAAATCGATGCTCGTAACCCAATCCCAAAAGGAATTTATCATAGGATTCAAAACCCTGAGCTGCAGCCCAAGTAGTAGCTGCTTTTTCTGGATTGTTTTTTAAATCAGTTTCATTGATAGAACTTGGAATAAAAGCCTTTAATCGCGTAAAAGTTCCTAAAAAAGATAAATTCCCATTGGTGCTTAATTTTTGTCTACCATGCAAATTGACTGTTTTTCTTTTGTACGAACTATTGGCTCTAAATCCCTCTGTTTCTAAATCCGTGTAACTGCTGAACAAATTGGTTTTAGCATCACTATAACCCGCCGAAAGTCGTTGTTGTACTAATCCAAAACTACCTGCAGTAAGTGTTGATTTACCAAAAGATTCTTGTACAGCAGTTTCTTTAGAAAACAACTGAATCACACCGCCCAATCCCGATCCAAAACTAGTAGAATTTGGACCTTTTATAATTTCGATTTTTTCAACGGAAGCCAAATCAAGATCATCAATTGTGGTTTCTCCTTCACCTGTAGTAAGTGGAATCCCATCAAAATAAGCTTTTATTTTGGTGGTGCCAAATTGTGCTCTAGCACCAATACCTCGAATCGTTATCCTATTCGTATTCAACGCGCCTTGTTGCATGGTCACTCCGGGAATCCTATTCAAAACTGGCGTGAGTATAATGCCATCACTTTTGTTGATATCAACAGTACTAATTACAGCAACAGCTGCTGCAGTGTTTTGCACAGTATTTTTTATGGTCAAGCTTTTTAATGTGATAGCCGATAGTGCAATGGTATCCTTTTTGTTTTGTCCAAAAACAATCGTTATACTAAAGAATAAATAGGATATGAAAAATGATTTTTTAAACAATTGCCTTGTATTTAATGTATTAAATTGGATTATAAAGTTACTGTTTTGTTGGTGTAAAGCCCAATACAAAATCAAAATAAGATGGAGCAGAAGCCATACCTCAAACATATAACTATACAATTATCTGCACCAAAATTCGTTTCATTATTAATTTTAAACTAAAAATGGAGCTTTAGACGCACAAAAACCAGATTAGGTTAACTGTAAATTATATAAAAAATTAGGATGTCAAATCACAATAAAAATAGATACCTTGCTTGCAAATAGGTTCCCATTTTAAAGAAAAAAAAACGCATAAATATGAAAAAATCATTCCTTTCGCTAGTAGCACTTTCACTGTTACTTTTAATAATATCTTGCAATAAAGGAAAAGCTGGAGACGGTCAAACGGGCGCTGAAAAATCAGATACCGATACAACTACTACGACCGAAAAATTAAAACCCCTAACAATTGATACTGTTGATTTTAATAAAAGAATGGTGGCGCTTAGCAACAATGACACCACGGGTAGATGGCCTGTAAAAGCTCCTTATCCTTTAGCTGGAGCGTTGCTGCCTTATAACAGAATCATTGCTTATTACGGGAATTTATATTCTACAAGAATGGGTATTTTAGGAGAACTTCCTCGAAAAGAAATGCTCGCTAAACTAAAAGAAGAAGTAGCTAGTTGGCAAGCAGCTGACTCAACAACTAAAGCAATTCCTGCACTGCATTACATTGCAGTTACGGCACAAGGAGCTCCAGGAAAAAACAACATGCACCGCATGCGTATGCCACACAAACAAATTGACACCATTATCAGTTGGGCAAAACCTATCAATGCATTGGTTTTTTTAGACATCCAAGTGGGACACAGTAGTGTTAAAACAGAAGTAGCTGAACTGGAAAAATACCTTGCCATGCCAAACGTACATTTAGGAATTGACCCTGAATTTTCGATGAAAAATGGAGAGCGTCCAGGATCAAAAATTGGACATTTTACCGCCGCTGATATCAATGACGCTATAACTATTTTGGCTGATATCGTACGTAAAAATAATTTGACACCAAAAGTACTCGTGATACATCGTTTTACTCAAGGAATGGTAAAAAACTATAAAGAAATTAAAACTGTACCAGAAGTACAAATTGTAATGGATATGGACGGTTTTGGAAGTAAAGTATTAAAAAAAGATTCATACGTCAGCTATATTTATAGAGAACCTGTGCAATTTGCAGGTTTTAAATTGTTTTATAAAAATGACAACAAAAAAGACTGGAAAATGTACAGTCCAGAAGAGCTGGTAAAATTTACACCAAAACCAATTTACATTCAGTACCAATAGTTTAGTTATGAAGAATATTTTTTACTGTTTTTTCTCTTGTATAATTTTATTGGCTAGTTGCCAAAAAGAACCTCGAAAAAAAACTCCCGACAATACCGCTAAAGAAACTACTACAAAAAAAGTAGCCTTGAAAAAAGTGGCTAACGATGCTGCCACTATTCTGGCAAAAAAAGAAGTGCCCATTTTATGCTATCATAATATCAGGGACTTTAAACCGAGTGCAAGTGGGGATGTAAAAGTTTATACTGTAAAACCACCCGCTTTCGCAGAACAAATGAAAGCCTTAGCCGATGCGGGTTACCAAACCATATTACCAGAACAATTGTATAATTATTTAGTATTTGATGGTCCGTTACCAGCAAAACCAATCTTAATTACCTTTGATGATACTAGAGAAGAGCAATTTAGTATTGGCGGTGCCGAAATGAAAAAATACGGTTTTAAAGGCGTGTTTTTTGTCATGACCGTCTCCATTAACCGTCCTGGATACATGAGCAAAGAGCAAATTAAGAGCTTATCCGACAGTGGAAATGTTGTTGCCGCACACACTTGGGATCACCATATGGTTACCAAATATACAGGTGACGACTGGAACTTACAACTGGTAAAACCCAAAGCAAAACTAGAAGAAATTATCGGTAAACCGATTTCAGATTTTGCTTATCCATTCGGATTGTGGAATACCGCTGCGATACCTGAAATAAAAAAGAGTAACTATAAAATGGCTTATATTCTAGCTACCAAAAGGGATACGACAGATCCAATTTATACCATCAGACGTATTATCGTTTCTGGAACTTGGTCTACGGAAGGCATGATGAAATCTATTAATTCCTCATTCAATAAATCAGAGTAATACTGCATCAAGTTATCCTATTAAACGATAAAAAGTCTATAGTGTTTATTCATCAAACTAAAAGTCTTTGATCCTAAATTGAAAAAAGCCACAGATTAAATTCTACGAATCATTTTAGTCTGTGTCCAAAAAATTTTAAAAGCTAAAGAGAGATGTAATTAAGGATTTTTAAGTACTTATTATTGAATTTTTAATGACTTAATTCTACTTCTTTTTTTTGAAATTTTTCAAAAATAAACACTGGTGGATCATAATTAATTGGCACCTCAGAAGTAAAAAAAACTAACCCCAATACACTACTTTGCACTCCTGTGCCTAATAGTAACTTATCCTCTTTCATTAATAGAGCAATTGGCTTGCTTAAACCTAAGCCTCCGTACGATTTGTAATAATAAGCACCCAACAAAGTATCACCAACTATTTTACCTCTTACATATCCGGAGTCTTTCATGGTTTTATGTCCATAAAATATTTCATATTTTCCCATAAAATAATTATCTCCTGTTGTGAGTGATAAATAGGCTGTATCCCGCCCATTAATCGCTCTAAAAGAATGTTGTTTTTCTTCCACTTTTCTGTTGTTACAACCAATCATAAAGGTAATTAGCAGTAACATAATTAAGAGATTCATTAGCTTCAAAATCTTTTTCTTGGAGTTTTTTATTTTGAAAATATCTATTGGGATTTTACTGTACAATTATTTTTCTTATTACGATTTCTTATAAGATAATGTCTATTTACAATTACATTTAATTTTTTGATAACGAGTTTATTGAACTGTCCATTAATGACCGTTCTAAAGGCTCAAACTATTCTAAAAAGACCTTAGTTTCTTTAAGTAATATTGATTTTATACAGATCCGGTTTACAGCTATAATCAACTTAAAAAAAGCACTATTACATTCCAAAGAATACGATAGTGCTTTTTAATAAAAACAGGACTCTTACCTTGGTGACAACCAACCCTCTGGATTAATTAAAGTTGAATTTTGAGAAATCATAAATTTCAAAATCGTTTTGCCAGAGTCCCCATTGGTTCTTACTTTACCAATACTTTGTTTGATACTGACCTTATCGCCTTTACTTACTGATACTGAACTTAAATTTTGATATACCGTAAAATAATCTCCGTGCAGTATGGTAACCGCTTTGTTTACAGGTGATACAATAATAACGCTAGTTACTTCTCCACCAAAAACAGCTCTTGCAATCGCTCCTTTGTCAGTAGTAATTTCGACACCACTATTATGAATTGTAATGGTGTTAAAGAGTGGATGGGTTTGATTTCCGTAACCTAGTGAAATAAATCCTTTTTCAACGGGATAAGGTAGTCTGCCTCTATTGGCTTTAAAATTATCTGCAATGATTTTAGCTTCTGGTGTCAATTCAATTTTAGTCGACGAAACCGCCGCTTTTGAAACGGGTGCATTTGGATTAGCTTTCGCTTTTTCCAATGCCGCTTTTCTATTGGCCGCTGCAATCGCTTCCCGAATCAACTTGTTAATTTGTCTATCAATTGTTCGGTATTCTTGTTGTCTTTTTCTAATTTCTTGGGCAATCTTATTTTTATCTTTTTTAATAGTATTAACCAATTTCAACTGTTCCCTTTTTTCCTTTTCTAATGACAAACGTTCCTTTTCGTTTTCAGCAATTAGTTTTTGTTTGGCTGTTTTTTGTACGTTTAACTTTTGATTAAAATCAGCAAGTTTATCTGATTTGACTTTTATTTCCTCGCCTTGCATTTTTCGATACCCTGTGTATTGCTTCATGTATTGTGCCCTTTTATAGGCTTGCAAAAAGTTTTCAGAGGACAATAAAAACATAGCTCTACTTTCGGCAGAACGACTTTTATAGGATTTAACAATCATTTCTCCGTAATCTTCCTTCAGTTCAGCCAACTCTTTCTTGAGCTTGTTAATCTGAACCTGATTGATATACATATCGTTTTTAAGCAATTTAGTTTGCTTCTCTGTAGTGGTGATTAATTTCTCTTTCAGCTTAATTTTAGTGCTTTGAATAACGACTACATTAACGGCAGATTTTTCTTTTTTCTTTACCGATTGTAGTAACTTTTCATTTTCTCGAATTTCTTTTTGAATTTGAGCTTTGCGTTCTTCTAATTTTTCTTGTTGTGATTCTTGGCTCCATACTAATGAAGTCATACAAATAAAAATTAGGGTAAGGAGAAATTTTGGCATGTTAAAAAAATATTTTGGCTAATTTACTTAATTAAAATTCTTTTGTACCCATTTGGGACACTATAAGGAAAAGAAAGTTCTTCATTGAATGAAACCGAGTTGTATTCCAAATTAATTTCGGTATTTCCTTTTTTCTGGAACGTATTAATTAAAACACTTGTTGGCAATATCGCCTCTTTATACACCTTATTATCCAGATAAGCCACTTTGATCATTCGCTCTTCAGTAGTTTGTGTAATTTCTTGTTTTTCGATTAAAAAAGTATCCGAATCCAAAAAGAATGATTTTTTGGTACTGTCATTTGAAATAGCATCCAATCGATAGGTTTTTTCCAAAACTGATTCAGAATATTTTCCTTTTGTCAAATCATCAATAGCTTTGCCCAAAAGCATGTTTTGGATTTTATTATAATCCAAATCTGTTCCCAGCCATCGGCTTAAACTACTG
>JAYTBZ010000378.1:0-2502 GCA_043736705.1 Flavobacterium sp.
ATTAGATCATGATTATGACGGCATCAAAGAGCTTGACAATAATTTGCCGCCATGGTGGGTGTATTTGTTTTATGCATCAATTGTTTTTGGAATTGTTTATATGGTTCGATACGAAGTTTTAGGAGCTGATAATCAAGAGATGGAACTTAAAAAAGAAGTGGCTCAAGCCAAAATTGATATTGCAGAATATATGAAAACGGCTCCAGACATGATGGATGAAAAAACAGTAACCTTGTTGACAGATACTGCGGATTTAGCAGCTGGAAAAGAAATTTTTACTGCAAATTGTGCTGTTTGTCACAGAGCTGACGGAGGAGGACAAATTGGACCAAATTTAACCGATGAGCAATGGATTTTGGGTGGTGGAATAAAAAATGTGTTTCATACGCTGGTAAATGGTGGACGTGATGGAAAAGGGATGATTTCTTGGAAAGGAACATTGAAACCTAAAGAAATGCAAAAAGTTGCCAGTTATATTTTATCCTTAAAGGGAAGCAATCCACCAAATGCTAAAGCTTCGGAAGGGGAAGTTTGGATAGAAGAAAATGTTACTGTTGCAGTTAAATAACAATTAGAAACACACGTTTTTATTTAACTTAAGAATTTAATAATACTATTGAACTTGTGTTTTAAATACAATAAAATGTCAAAATTACCAGACGAAGCTTTTAGAGATACCATCGGGACGATTGATGAAGAAGGAAATAGAAAATTTATTTTCCCCAAAAAACCTTCTGGAAAGTTTTATGATTACAGGAAATGGGTTAGTTATTTTTTACTAATTGTACTTGTTGCTAACCCTTTTTTAAAGATAAATGGCAATCAGTTCATGATGTTCAATATATTGGAGCGACGATTTAATATTTTCGGATTTCCATTTTGGCCACAGGATATTTATTTATTCGTTCTTTTTATGATTATTGGCGTCGTTTTCGTCATCCTTTTTACGGTGATTTATGGACGAATATTTTGCGGATGGATTTGTCCACAGACCATATTTTTAGAAATGGTTTTCCGCAGAATTGAATACTGGATTGAAGGTGATCGTGGTGCTCAGATTCGTTTGGAAAAACAAGAATGGAATGCAGAGAAAATTAGAAAAAAAGCCTTTAAATGGACTGTGTTTTTAATCATATCTTTTTTTATTGCCAATGTTTTTCTGGCGTATCTTATCAGCAGTGATAAGTTGTTTTTAATGATTAAAGAAGGACCTGAAAATCATTTGAGTACTTTAGTTTCTTTATTGATTTTTACAGGAATTTTCTATTTTGTTTTTGCATGGTTTAGAGAGCAGGTTTGTATTATTGCTTGTCCATACGGAAGATTGCAAGGCGTTTTATTAGATGATAAATCTATGAATGTGGCGTACGATTTTGTTCGTGGCGAAAAAGAATTAGGAAGAGCTAAATTTAATAAGCAAGAGGATAGAGAAGCTACCGGAAAAGGTGATTGTATTGATTGTAAGCAATGCGTAAATGTATGTCCAACTGGAATTGACATCCGTAACGGAACGCAAATGGAATGTATCAATTGTACCGCTTGTATCGATGAATGTGACACCATTATGGACGGTGTAGGATTGCCTAAAGGATTGATTCGGTACGCCTCTGAAGAGGAAATAGAAAAAAAAGTAAAGTTCAAGTTCACGCCCAGAATGAAAGGCTATTCAGCTGTATTATTCATCTTAACAGGGGTTTTAATTGGATTATTATTCTTACGCTCTGATGTTGAAGCGAGTATATTGAGGCTTCCTGGTCAGTTGTTTGAACACAAAGGTGAAAATATTAGCAATATTTATACTTTTAAAATTATCAATAAAACCAATACCGATTTTATTGATATCCATTTCAAATTGGTGGGAATTACTGGAACTTTAAAAGTGGTTGGCAAGCAAGTTTTAAAAGTACCAAAACAAGGAATGAATAACGGAACACTGTTTGTTGAAATTAATCAAAATTTATTGGAAATTGATAAAACAAAATTGAGAATTGAGGTTTATAATGGAAATGAAAAAATTGAAACGGCGACCACTAATTTTTTAAGTCCACGTAGTTTTGATTAGTAGTATTCAATTCAAGGTTCAAAACATTTAAATAAAATATCATGAAAATTAGCTGGGGAACAGGAATCGTAGTCGCTTTTGGTTTGTTTATAACCTTCATTTTGTATTTTGTTTTTAAGGTACAATCTGATTCAAAATATGACAATGAACTGGTTGTTGAAGAATATTACAAACATGATGCTCATTTTGGAGATGAAATGGTTCGAATCCAAAATGCAGCAAATTTGGTGCATAAACCAACAATAAATAGTGTCTCAAATGGACTTGAAATAGTATTTCCAAAAACATTCGTTCCAATAAATATTAAAGGTAAAGTGTCCCTTTACAGACCGTCTAACAAAGAATTAGATTTTGAAATTCCAATTTCACTATCTGATGCTACTACTTTGCTCATACCTAAAAAAAGTTTGGCAGGCGGTCGATGGGACATTAATATGGAA
>JAYTBZ010000379.1:0-5439 GCA_043736705.1 Flavobacterium sp.
CTAGTCTACACGCCTATTGAAAACTTGCATATTTCATGGTTGCAAAAATTTGTAGGCGAGCAATACATGAATAACATCGAATTGCCAGCAGCAAAATTGGCAGATTATTTTGTGAATGATTTAAATGTTGCCTACACTTTTAAACTCAAATCAATTTTCAAAGAAATAATTGTAACAGGTCTTGTAAACAATTTTTTAGATAAAAAATATGTTTCTAATGGCTACATGTATGATATCTATCCGTACTATTATCCGCAAGCGGTAATTAATTTCTTAGCAGGAATAACGTTGAGGTTTTAGTGATTTATTTTAGTTATATTGTGAAAAATCCTGATAGTAAAACATCAGGATTTTTTGTTTAATTATAAACCCGTAACGTAGTTCCATTTACCTGAACTCGATATTGCTTCATAGGATGTTGTAACCTACTCTGTCCTGTAAATAAACTGTATTCTTCAGTATCACAATCGCAGAGAGCATTAATTCCTTTAATGGTCATAGTCGAACACGCACTTATGGCTTGGTTAGGACAAGCAGCATCAAAGGCATTGTAACCGCTACCGGTATTAAAAACAATAATTCCTCGAGCACCAACACCGGGATAATAAATAGCATTGCTAGCATATTGTAGGTTAGAGTAGGCAGGCAAATTCATATTGATGTCTACTGTAAAAGTATAATTCGGCACAAATGGATTTGTATTATCAAAACCAGAATCACTACACGAAAAAAAGAAAGGAATTATAGCGGAAAGCAGTAGGTATTTTTTCATTTTAAAATAGTGTCAAAGTATTAGTGAAACAAATTTAATTTATTTAACTTTGAATTATATATGATTAACATATATTTATAATCAAAAAAATAGTAGTATCTTAGTGGAAAGAAATCCCGTCCTGATGGGATTTTTTCTATTTATATAAATGATGAAGTTATGAGTACAGTATCGTATTACACCGCAGAAGGGTTGAAGAAATTAAGAGAAGAATTAGATTATTTAAAAAGCGTAATGCGTCCAAAAGCATCTGCAGATATAGCCGAAGCGAGAGATAAAGGAGATTTGTCTGAGAATGCTGAATATGATGCTGCCAAAGAAGCACAAGGAATGCTAGAAATGCGCATTGCTAAATTAGAAGAAGTACATTCTAACGCTAGATTAATAGATGAAACGCATTTGGATCTTTCTAAAGTTTTGGTGTTGTCTAATGTGAAAATTAAAAATCAAACCAACGGTATGGAAATGACATACACCTTGGTAGCAGAGAGCGAAGCCGACTTGAAAACCGGAAAAATTTCAGTAACGTCTCCTATTGGGAAAGGGTTATTAGGAAAATCAGTAGGCGAATTTGCCGAAATTACAGTACCTAATGGCGTTTTGAAATTCGAAATTTTAGAAATATCTCGTGATTAATTTTAATCATTAGGTCTCACCTAACGCAGTTTAAAGGTTTTTAATTTTTCAAAATAGTAGAATGAGCAGCATATTCACAAAAATCGTTAACAAAGAAGTCTCGTGTTACAAAATTGCAGAGGATGAAAATTTCTTAGCTTTTTTGGATGTAAATCCAAATGCAAAAGGACACACACTTTGTATTCCAAAACAAGAAATCAATAAGATTTTTGAGATGGAAGACGAATTGTATTTGGGACTGATGCAGTTTTCCAAAAAAATTGCGGTGGCTCTTGAAAAGACAGTGCCGTGTAAAAGAATAGGAATGTCAGTTATTGGATTGGAAGTTCCACACGCGCATGTGCATTTGATTCCTTTGAATGATATGGATGCAATGCGTTTTCAAAATAAAGTAGTATTAACTAAAGACGAATTCGAAGCATTGGCAGCGCGTATAGCAGTCAACATTTAATTTTCACAATAAAATAAATTGGTACAGTTTTAGTTTAAAAGGGATGAGGTGAAAGCCTTTTCCCTTTTTATTTTAAACTTAGATTTTTATGATGAAAAATATTTGTATTGTAGTTTTAATTTTTTGCTTTACACTTTGTTTCGGGCAAGTCACACCTGCTTTTGCTATTGCGGATGCTAAAATGACAGCGATTCCAATTGCTTCAACGAAATCAACGGATGCGATTGCAAATTATATCAACGCTAATTTCAAAACAGAAACCGATAAAATTAGAGCTATTTTTTATTGGACAGCATCAAATATAAGTTACGATGTTCTGGGAATGTTTGATTTGAATGCTAATGAAACAGTTTCAGAAAAAATCGGTAAGACACTAAAAACTAGAAAAGGAGTTTGTACAAACTATGCTGTCGTTTTTAATGATCTTGCTCAAAAAGTGGGAATTCAGTCCTATATTATAGAAGGATATACTAAACAATACGGGAAAGTGAGTAGTTTGGCGCATGCGTGGACAGCTGTAAAAATTAATAACAAGTGGTATGTGTTTGATCCTACTTGGGGCGCTGGTTACGTAAATAATGGAAAATTCTTTAAAAAATTGAATAATAGCTATTTTAAAGCAGCTCCATCGGTGATTATCGCATCACATATGCCGTTTGATTATTTGTGGCAATTTTCGAATTATCCTATTTCGAATAATGATTTTTATGAAGGCAAAATTCAAATGAATAAAACTAAGAAATACTTCGATTTTGAGAAAGAAATCAATATTTATCAAACACTTTCAGAAGAGGATCAGTTATTCACATCCGCTGAAAGAATAGCAAAAAATGGTTTAAAAAACGCTATGATAGTGGAGCGTTACGAAGAAAAAAAGCAACATTTGACTTTTTTGCGATACAATACAAATATCGAAAAATTGAATGCTGTAGTACAAGAATTGAATGAAGCGGTAGTTTTGCTCAATGATTTTATTCATTACCGAAACAATAAATTCAAACCTACTTTTTCAGATGAGGAGACTAGCAGAATGATTGAAATCCCGAAGGAAAAATTAATGAGATGTCAAAATGATATTTATAGTGTTGGCTCCGTTGGTGACCAAAATGCAGCAAATGTAACGTCGATTAAAAAATCAATTGCAACCGCTTTGGCGCAAGCCGAAGAATATTCGTTATTTGTAAAAAACTATTTGAGTAAGTCTAAAATAGTAAGGAAAACGATGTTCTCAAAAATCACCTGGCTTGGCGTTCCTTTGCGCTAAATTACTTTTTTAAAACTGACCTGCATTGTTGTTCCTTTTCCAATCTCGGAATTCAGAACTTTGATTGTTCCATTGTGGTATTCCTCAACAATTCTTTTTGACAACGATAAACCCAATCCCCAACCGCGTTTTTTTGTAGTAAAACCAGGTTCAAAAATATTTTTGAATTGATTTTTTTGAATTCCGTTTCCCGTATCCGAAACATTTATTTTTACAACTTCACCTTCCATCACGATTTGAAGTGCTAATTTGCCTTTTCCTTTCATCGCATCAATCGCGTTTTTTACTAAATTTTCAATGGTCCAACTGTGTAATGTTGAGTTCAAAGAAACCCAAATTGGAGTTTGTGGTGCTTGGAACGAAAATTCAATTTGTTTTGAAAATCGAGATTGTAAATAGTCAAAAGACTGAAAAGTTTCTGCTACGATATCTTTATTTTCTAATTTTGGCTCAGAGCCAATTTTAGAGAAACGATCGGTTATGGTTTGCAAGCGCTCAATGTCTTTTTCAATTTCGAATGTGGTGCTTTCATCTACATTTTCAGTTTTTAAGAGTTCGACCCAACCAATCAATGAGGAGAGCGGAGTTCCAATCTGGTGCGCCGTTTCCTTAGCCATACCAGCCCAAAGTTTATTTTGTGTAGCAATTTTAGTGCTGCGATAAAAATTGTAAACCAAGGCTCCAAAAAGCACAATAATCAGTACTAAAGCTAGCGGATAATATTTTAATTTATTGAGTAAAGCAGAATTGCCATAATATAAATTCTGAAATTTTCCAGGTACATACTCAATAACAATGGGT
This sequence comes from Flavobacterium sp., assembly GCA_043736705.1. Taxonomy (GTDB): domain Bacteria; phylum Bacteroidota; class Bacteroidia; order Flavobacteriales; family Flavobacteriaceae; genus Flavobacterium. Next base: position 3,925 of record JAYTBZ010000379.1, read on the forward strand.
TCGTTTTCGTTTTTTAATTTGGATAAAAAAACCATGGCTTTTCGATCATTTTTTACAATGGCATCGTCAATATTTACCGTATTGATAATACGTTTATTTTCCGTTACTATGATGGGAATAGATGTGTTATTGCTAAATATTAGAAGTGGCAGTTCCACATCGGTATTTTCACCGGCATTGTTCAGTGTTTTTTGTGCTTTCGCCCAAAGATTCATTTTTAATCGTTCTTCATTTTTGAAGATTTGAAAAAAAGTATAGGTATTCCAAAGAATTAATAAAATGATAAAAAAAGAGGCGAAAATAATGACCCAACGAGTGGTAATTCTTCTTTCAGAAAACTGCATAAATATGTTTTAGAGGTATAAATGTAACGAAATATAAGCACTTGTATTTTAGTTTTGAGCAAAGAAATTTTTTCATAATAAATTTGCATCTAATTTCATTCTAATTCGGAGATACCGCTTTTTAAACTTAATGGATTTGTCTACTTTTGTATATCTCAGCATTAAATTAAATAAGCTATGATAACTATTGATCCTAAAAGTATTGAAACCGCAAAACTACAAGGGTATTTGCAAAGCTCCGTTGGACCCAGACCTATTGCTTTTGCGAGTACGATGGATGCGAAGGGAAATGCGAATGTTTCTCCCTTTAGTTTCTTTAATGTTTTCAGTGCCAATCCTCCCATTTTGATATTTTCGCCCGCAAGACGCGTTCGCGATAATTCTATAAAACACACACTTATTAATGTAGAAGCAACTGGGGAAGTAGTCATTAATGTTGTGAATTATGACATGGTTCAACAGATTTCTTTGGCCAGTACAGAATATGCTGATGGAGTCGATGAGTTTGTCAAATCAGGCTTAACACCTGTACCATCAGAGGTGGTAAAACCGTTTAGAGTAAAAGAGTCTCCAGTACAATTTGAATGCAAAGTCACTCAGATTATTCCGCTAGGAACTGAGGGTGGAGCCGGGAATTTAGTGCTTTGCGAAGTGCTTCGAATTCACATTGATGAATCGGTTTTAGACGAAAATAGAGCGATTGATCAGTATAAAATCGACTTGGTTTCTAGATTGGGTGGTAACTGGTATTCAAGATCTAATCAAGGTCTTTTTGAAGTGCCAAAACCATTATCCACACTAGGAATTGGAGTAGATGCAATCCCAACTTTCATAAAAGAAAGTCCTATTTTTGACGGAAATGATTTAGGGATTTTAGGAAATGTAGAAGCCTTGCCTACAACAGAAGAAGTTAGTATATTTGTACAACAAAATTTTGCAGTAAAAGGTGTTTTAAGCGGTGATGACGCCGAAAAAGTGCATCTGGAAGCTAAAAAATATTTAAATGCTAACGATGTTTCCTCGGCTTGGAAGGTACTTTTAGCGGAAAGAAAAAAATAGAACAAAACAATTAAAATAGAGAAGATGGAAGTTACAGGAAAAATTAAAATGATCGATCAAACGAAAGAAGTTGGATCTGGCGGTTTCAAAAAAAGAGATGTTGTAGTAACAA
>JAYTBZ010000380.1:0-2493 GCA_043736705.1 Flavobacterium sp.
AATCCAATGGAAATTCTTCAAAAGAGATTATTGATTAAAGATTTGTCTAAAGTAATTCCTTTTGGAACAATATTAACTTTACCTGCAACTGGTAGCGAGATGAATTCTGGAGCTGTAGTAACAATCGAGGCTACACAGGAAAAATTGGCTTTTGGTGGTAGCGCATTGTTTCCAAAATTTTCCATTTGTGATCCAACAGTAATTGAATCTTTACCAAAAAGACAATTGCAAAATGGTGTCGTAGATGCTTATACTCATGTTTTAGAGCAATATTTAACCTATCCGCATGAAGGTTTTTTACAAGATCGCATTGCCGAAGGAATTCTACAAACTCTAATCCAAGTAGGTCCTGAAGTAGTCGAAAATCCTAAAGACTATGCTTTAGCTTCTAATTTTATGTGGAGTTGTACCATGGCCTTGAATGGTTTGATCCAAAAAGGAGTTCCTTCAGATTGGGCTACGCACATGATTGGACATGAATTGACAGCTTTGTACGGAATTGATCATGCCAGAACACTAGCAGTGGTAGGACCAAACTTATACCGCGTGATGTTTGAAACCAAAAAAGGAAAACTGGCACAATATGGAAAACGTATTTTCAACTTATCTGGTTCAGACGATGAAATTGCAAACGAAGCCATCAACAAAACTGTTGCGTTTTTTCATACCATGGGAATGGACACTAAATTATCTGATTACACTAAAGATTTTGATAAAACAGCAGCTTTTATAGTGGATCGTTTTAAAGAAAGAGGTTGGTTGGGATTGGGGGAAAAACAAAATATCACTTTAGAAAAAGTAAAAGCAATTGTGGAAATGAGTTATTAATCAGCATAATTCCTGCTCCATAGATTGAAGTAAAATAAAAAGGCGTTCTCATTTTGTGGGGACGCCTTTTAAAATTCTGAAATATAACTAACTAACTCAATTCGCATTATTTTGTTAAATAAATACACAATAGCTATCAATAACGAGACAGTTGTATTTTTATTGTATTAAAAATTAAAAAACATTAAATTATTTTTTTTTCATCTGCCTCAAAAAAAATTCAGTCACAAAATGAATTTAGGATATTACTTTTATTTGCATAAACGGTACTTTTTTAAGTACTTTTGATTAAATTCAATTAAAAATGGCTGATAATATAAAATTCGCAGTAATAGGTGGTGGAAGTTGGGCGACTGCTATAGCAAAAATGTTGTGTGTAAATCTTAGCGAAATTTCTTGGTACATGCGTAATGAAGCTGCTATAGAACATATTAAAACACAAAAACACAATCCAAATTATTTGAGTTCTGTTGAATTTGATGTCAAAAAACTCAAACTAACGAGCGATATCAACGAAGCCGTAGCCTACGCTGATTATATTATTTTCGCCATTCCTTCTGCTTTTGTGGGTGCCGAACTGGAAAAACTGACTGTTTCCCTAGAAAACAAAATTATTTTTTCAGCCATAAAGGGAATTGTTCCCGAAACAAGCTTAATTGTAGGGGAGCATTTCCATGTGAAATACGATATTCCGTATTACAACATAGGTGTAATCACTGGTCCTTGCCACGCTGAAGAGGTTGCAATGGAACGTCTTTCTTATCTTACTATTGCCTGTGGCGATCCTGATAAAGCTAAAACTGTAGCTAAAAATTTATCTGGAAATTATATTAAAACTAAAATCACTGATGATATTATAGGAACTGAGTATGCTGCCATGCTAAAAAATATTTATGCTATTGCCGCGGGGATAGCTCATGGTTTGGGCTATGGCGATAATTTCCAGTCAGTTTTAATGAGTAATGGCATTCGGGAGATGAAAAAATTTATTAAAAAAGTCCACAAAATGAAACGTAACATTAATGACTCCGCTTATTTAGGCGATTTATTGGTTACCGGATATTCCATATTTTCCCGCAATAGAATGTTCGGAAATATGATTGGTAAAGGTTATACAGTTAAATCAGCAATGATGGAAATGAGTATGGTTGCCGAAGGTTATTACGCTGCAAAAAGTGCTTACAAGCTCAATCAAGCTTATGGTGCTAAAACACCAATTATAGATGCCGTTCACAGCATTTTATACGAAGGCCAAGATGCCAAAGCCGTATTTAAAAAACTGACAGACAAATTGGATTAATCCAACGACAGATTTTATAATCAAACACAAGCACTACATGAGCGAAAGATGGAAATACCAGATTAAAATGGGTGGAATTTGGGGATTATTTATGACGGTTTTCAATGTATTGTTTGACATCAAGGAAACACCATTTTCAGCGCAAGTTGCCACTCCTACTTTTTATTTTAAAGCCATCGCTTACATCTTAGTAGGAATATTTGTTCTAGGTTATTTTACCTGGAAATCCAAACAAAAACAAAACCTATAATTTTTAGCTATGAGCGAAAGATGGAAATACCAACTTAAATACGGGTTGATTTGGGGACTACTAGTTTCTTTTATAACTGCTGCTTTTGATTTATACAGCATGACTTTTCAAGAGG
>JAYTBZ010000381.1:0-2489 GCA_043736705.1 Flavobacterium sp.
GACTCTAAAAGTTGATTTTGAGCATTATCTTTCATGTATTCTTCAATAGTTCTATCGCCGTATACATTCTCCTCTTTATAGATAACAGCATTGAATCGCCTAGAATTTAGAATTTGATCAAATGAAACTGGCATCGCTGAATTCTTATCATTGAATGCTTTAGCTTCATGTAATACTTCACGAGCAGCTGGGAAAAATACCCAAAACAACTCTATGTAATCCTTCTCTTCACTATTCATAGTGTAAACGTCAGGGGTTACAGGGCAAATACCTAATAAACGATACTTCAATTCACTTTGGCGTTTATCAAAGTACCAATATCCTTTGATTTTGTATTGCGTTACGTCTTGAGCAGATAAATCTTGTCTTAAAATATACTCATCAGAAATCTTGTTTCCAGCATTAATTTGCTCTCTACCAGCATCTGTAGTGTCAATACGAGTCAAAGAAGTCTGAATATCTTGAGTTGACTTTTTGGTATTAAAATAACTATCAGTATATACTTCAGTAATTTTACCATTTTTCATAGCTTTAGTCAGCACATCATACAAAGATCTTCTGTCGGATCCAATATTTGCAGTATCAATAGGAAAATATAAAGCAAAATTAATCTTTTCACTTAAATCAATAATTTCCCATGTTGTCTTACCCATTAAAACATCTCTGTCATGAACATAACCATATGCTAATGGTTTATCATTATCAGAAATGAGTTGTGCTGCAGTCTTTAGTCCAATTTGGTCTGGAGTTTTTGCATTGAGCAAATTAGACTGTCCAAACGAAGCAAAACTGCCCGTAAAAGTGATAATTGCGATTAAAAAATTTCTTACGTTCATCATGGTATCATAATAAGTTATTGAAGTAGGTAAAATATAAACGTACTTTTATTTATTGTATTTCAAAAATTACAGGTGCAGTTCTCGGTAATAAATAACTACCAGCACCTACCAATTTTGTTTTTATTTCAGAAATGGTAACTTGATCACCTCTTCCAGCTTTAGATAATGCAGCTTTACATTGTGCATTTAATCTGTTGCCTTGAACTACTACTGTAGCTTGTCCAGTAACTTTAAGATTAAATCCAATAACATTCAAGCCAACTTCAAAATCAAAATCCTCCAGTTTGGCACCAATAGTTGCTATTTCAAGATTTGATTTAGGACCTTTAACAACTCCTGTTTCGCCTCTAATAGTACCTGTCGGACCTGGAATACCTTTGATTCTAAATACTTTTTTATCGGAAGCAACTTTTCCGTCAGCCATTTTACCAGAAACATTAATTACTACCTCGTTTCCACTTTGAGGACTCATACTAAATTTTCCATTTCCAACTTTTGTCAAACCTGGAGCGGATGCATTAACATCTTTATCAGCAATTCCTGCAAATGATATAGAGATTGGATTCACAACGCCTCTATACACCACATTCATTTTATCTGCAGATATAGTAGCAGAGTTCGGTCTTGGAACAACCACATATTTACCTTCAAACTTTAATGGAACTGTTTTACCATCTTCAACAAAAGTAAACTGTCCGCCTATAGTTTGTTCTCCCACACCACCCGCAGTCAAAGCAATAACAGCTTGACCGTTAACAATTTTCCCTGGGCCTGAAAATGAAGTAGGTTTCGTATTTTCGTCATAACGTCCCAAAACAACCTTACCTTTTACAGCTTCACCTTGAAAATAGGCATTTTTATCTAATACAACAATTGCTTGGTAATTGCTGTAAGAAGCAGCAGCAACAGCAGCTTTTCCTAAAGCTATACTGTAAACATCAGACTCCGCTTTGTTAATATCATTTTGCCAAGTAGATAATTTTGCTACAGAGGCAATTGCTGGAAATCCTTTGAAGTGGTATGACAAATATTTGTCTTTCAAGCCTTCAGAATTTTTTACATCAGAAACGTCAAATTTACTTTCAACTTCACTTATAATTGAAGCGTACTTTTTATCCGTTCCTAAAGCAGTTTTCATATCTGCTTTGTATTGATTAATAGCAGCTATAATTTCGTTTCCTTTTTTACCATAACCTTCACCAGTAAACCAATCGTCAATATTGTCACCTTTATCCATGTCTTCGTAAGGAAGTTTACCAGTTTCTGGATTGACTACAAAGCCTTTACTTGCTTGCTCCTTTAAAGATGCAATATAATTGAAGAAATTATCCGTTATAACTTTAACTTTATGAGCTGTTTGAGCTGCTATTGCAAATTCTCCTTTAGCTTCTGCTGCTTTAGTATCTAAGGCCGCAAGCATTTGATCATTACTTTGTTTTGCATTAACATTCGCAGCCTCGAATTTTTCGTTCATTAATCCAAAACCTGTGATAACTTCAATTCCGACATTCATTGCCAACATAGCGATAAAAACCAGATACATCAGGTTAATCATCTTCTGTCTAGGGGTTAGTTTTCCTCCTGCCATATTTTCTACTAATTAGTTTGTTAATTATTTTATAGTTCGAAACTAATTATTTGATTATCCTT
>JAYTBZ010000382.1:0-5415 GCA_043736705.1 Flavobacterium sp.
GCCTGATACTTTGGTATTAAAACCCGTATTGGTAGCACATTGCATAATATCTAGCGCTTTACCCTCAGCAAAACCTTCTTTGATATCAAGCAACACTACTTCGCTAGCAATTCCTCTGTAAGAAATCACATCTGCACAGGTTGCACCTACATTCCCTGCTCCTACAATGGTAACTTTCATATTTTAAAGTTTATTCGGTTATTAGTTAATTTCTGTGGTTAATCGTTTATTTATTACGCATCAATATTTGCGTAAACAGCGTTCTTCTCAATAAATTCTCTACGAGGAGGCACTTCGTCACCCATTAACATAGAGAAAACTCTGTCGGCCTCCGCCAAACTGTCAATAGTCACTCGACGTAAGGTTCTAAAACTTGGATCCATGGTAGTTTCCCATAATTGCTCCGCATTCATCTCTCCAAGACCTTTATAACGTTGAATTCCTGCGCTTCCGCCCATTCTTTCATTTGCTTGATCGCGCTGTACATCATTCCAAGCGTATTCTTTCTTGTTTCCTTTTTTTACTAAATATAAAGGTGGTGCTGCAATATAAACATGACCTTCTTCGATTAATTCTTTCATAAATCTAAAGAAAAACGTTAGAATTAAAGTAGAAATATGACTACCATCAACATCGGCATCACACATAATTATTACTTTATGGTAACGCAATTTTTCAATATTTAAGGCTTTACTATCTTCGGCAGTTCCTATTGTAACTCCCAGAGCAGTAAATATATTTCGAATCTCTTCGTTTTCAAAAACCTTATGATGCATTGCTTTTTCTACGTTTAAAATCTTACCACGTAATGGCAAAATAGCTTGAAACGCACGGTCACGACCTTGCTTAGCCGTTCCTCCTGCCGAATCTCCCTCGACAAGATATACTTCACATTTTGCAGGATCTTGCTCAGAACAATCTGATAATTTCCCTGGCAAACCACCGCCACCCATTACGGTTTTGCGCTGTACCATTTCACGCGCTTTCTTGGCTGCATGACGTGCTTGTGCTGCAAGAATTACTTTTTGAACAATAATACGCGCATCATTTGGATTTTCTTCCAAATAATTTTCGATCATTTCTGAAACCGCTTGAGAAACCGGAGAAACAACTTCTCTGTTTCCAAGCTTCGTTTTGGTTTGCCCTTCAAATTGTGGTTCAGCAACTTTTACAGAAATGATGGCTGTTAATCCTTCACGGAAGTCATCGCCAGAAATATCAAACTTCAACTTATCTAACATTCCAGAAGCATCTGCATATTTCTTTAAGGATCGCGTAAGGCCGGTTCTAAAACCTTGTAAGTGGGTTCCTCCTTCGTGTGTATTGATATTATTTACATACGAAAAAATATTTTCAGTGTAACTGGTGTTGTAAATTAACGCCACCTCAACAGGAATTTCTCCTTTTTCATGATCCATAGAAATCACGTGCGCAATGATCGGCTCACGATTTCCATCTAAATAACGAATGTATTCTTTTAGACCTTCATCAGAATGAAAAATTTCAGAAACAAAATTACCGTCTTTATCTAATTCTCTTTTATCTGTAAAGGTGATTGTAATTCCTTTGTTCAAATAGGACAATTCACGCATACGCGCTGATAAAGTATCATACGAATACTCGATTGTTTGAGTGAATATGCTTGGATCTGGATAAAAAGTTACAATAGTTCCTCTTTTGGCTGTTTCTCCAATTTGCTTAACTGGATACAACGCTTTTCCTTTTTCATATTCTTGCTCGTATACTTTTCCATCACTACTGTGAACAGTCGCTCTCAAATGATTAGACAAAGCATTTACTACAGAAACCCCAACACCGTGAAGTCCTCCAGAAACTTTATACGAATCTTTATCAAATTTTCCACCGGCACCAATTTTAGTCATTACAACCTCAAGTGCAGAAACACCTTCTTTTTTGTGAATACCAACTGGAATACCACGTCCATTATCTTCCACAGAAATAGAACCATCCGCATTTATATCAACTATTATGGTATCACAATGGCCTCCCATTGCCTCATCAATAGAATTATCAACAACTTCATAAACCAAATGATGTAGTCCTCGAACACCTACATCTCCAATATACATTGATGGACGCATTCTTACATGCTCCATTCCTTCTAATGCCTGAATGCTATCCGCTGAATAATTGTCCTTCTTGATTTCTTCGCTCATATTTTTATCTAAAAAATGTAATTTTTGTCTAACACGCAAATATATAAAAACGCAAATTATATAACCGTTAAAATCCCTTTTTAAGCTTTTAAGTTATTAACATTTGTTCATATAACAGCAAAAAAAAGCTCTCAAAATTGAGGGCGTTCTTCATTTGTCAAAAATTCAAAATATTGTTTCAAACTACAACTCCTATTTAGCAATTTCAGTATCAGCCTTAAGGTGAGCTGTATTGGCTCTTCCACTTGGATCTAAGTTTTCTTGCCATTTTGGAATCCATTTTCTAACCGTTTGTGCCGCACTAATTTGAGGATAATATTTATTAAATATCGACCTGTAAAAATAAGCTTCCTTAGTAGTTGGTGTATTATAAGGAAATTCGGCTGCTGCTCCCGATAACTGCTCATCCGTAACTTGTATCGCACAATAATCAATCAATTCATCAATCCATTTGTATCCTACTCCATCCGAAAACTGTTCTTTTTGCCTCCATAAAACTTCTTCTGGGAGATAAGGATTTTCCGGAGTATCAAAAGCCTTACGCAAAATGTATTTTTCTTTACCTTGATGCGTCTTGGGCATTTTTTCTTCTGCTTTAATTCGTACTGCAATATCTAGAAATTCTGTATCTAAAAACGGAACCCTAGTCTCTATACCATGAGCCATCATTGCTTTATCTGCTCGTAATAAATCAGCTGTGAATAATTTTTGAACTCTTTCTATGGTTTCCTTCTGGAAATCTTCAACCGAAGGAGCATTGGCAAAATACAAATATCCGCCAAAAATTTCATCGGCACCTTCCCCAGACAATACAACTTTAATCCCTGCTTTTTTAATAGCCTTTGCTACAAAATACATAGGAACACTTGCTCTTACGGTAATAACGTCATAGGTTTCTATTTGTCGTATCACTTCTTGAACAATTTCAATTCCGTCTTGAATAGTAAAGTGTACTTCATTATGTTCTGTATTCAAAAAAGCTGCTACTTTGCGCGCTGCTACAACGTCAGGCGCATTGGCATCTAAACCAATTGCGAAAGACTGTAATTTTTTTCCGTTTTCTGCTTGTAATCTCGCTGCAATAGCTGTTATCAATGAAGAATCTAAACCTCCTGACAGCAATACGCCAATAGGAACATCTGACATTAGTCTTTTTTGCGTAGCGTCAGTCAGTGTTTTTCTAAGTAATGCAAAATCTGTTTCTTGCTTTGCTTTATCAAAATTTTCAAATTCGGGTCTAAAATATTTTACAAAACCCGTATTTGCCGTGTAATAATGTCCTGGAGGAAACGTAGAACACGTTTTACATTGATCAACTATAGCTTTCATTTCGGAAGCAAAATAAATTCTTCCTCGTTCATCCAAACCATAATATAAAGGCTTTACGCCTAATGGATCGCGAGCGGCCATATAATTGTCTCCGTCAATAATGACAAAAGCAAAATCGCCGTCCAGTTTATCACAAAAATCAAAGCCAAAATCTTCGTATAAATGCACGATTACTTCTGAGTCTGATTGCGTTCTAAAAGTATGTCCACTCAAAATACCGGAACGAAGTTCTTTGTGGTTGTAAATTTCTCCATTATGAACCATGTATTCCGTTGATGTACCTTGAATGGGTTGCTTCCCTGTACTTAAATCTACAATAGAAAGACGCTCATGACTTAAAAAATGTCCTTTTTCAGTGGTAAACAAATCGCTTTCATCTGGACCTCGATGGGCCATTCTTTTAGAGAGACCTCTTACTAGCTGCTCCTCTTTTCCTTTACCAATTATGGCTAATATTCCGCACATAGCTCCCTATTTTAATTTTTTTATTTGCAGTAAACAAATATGCACTACATACTACCTATATAAAACATAATTACAACTATTAATTACTATTTGTTATTAAAAATTGATTTTTAAGTTTAAAATGTAACTCAAAATTAATTCTTGACGTATGCTTAAGAAGACTAATCTTTTTAACCGCCTTACTTCACTTTCTGACCTTTCAAATAGGTATTGATTGGTTTCATTTTTACTATTTTATTTTCATCTACTTTCATTAAATCCTGCTCATACATCACAAAATCAGCCCATTTACCTACTTCAAGACTTCCTTTTTCTTTTTCTTCAAAATTAGAATAAGCCGCCCACAGCGTCATTCCCCTTAAAGTCTCCGCTCTGGATAATGCATTTTCCATTTGAAAACCACCTTTTGGATATTCTTTAGTATCTTTTCTAGCTACTGCCGCATGAAAAGTAAGCATAGGATTCACTTCCTCAACCGGAAAATCAGTTCCCAATGCAATAGTTCCCGCTTTTTGTAGTAATTTTTTATAAGCGTAAGCATTTTTTAATCTTTCTTTTCCCAATCGATCCCCAGCCCAATACATATCTGATGTAGCATGAGTAGGTTGTACAGAAGGAATAATTCCGAATTTAAAATACTCAAAATCTACTTCTCGAAGCACTTGAGCGTGCTCAATTTTCCATCTGCGGTCTTTAGTTCCAGCTAAAGCTTTACTATAAATCTTCAAAATCACTGTGTTAGCTGAATCTCCAATAGCATGCGTATTCAATTGAAATTTTGAAGCTGCAATTTGCATTGCAACATCTTTTAATCCCGAAATTGGCGCCAACAAAGCACCGTATTGATCTGGTTTATCAGAATATGGTTTGTGCATACAAGCTCCCCGGGAACCCAGCGCACCATCGCCGTACATCTTGAATGAACGCACATTCAAATTATCTGTTTTGTAAATCCCTTTTTTAAGGTATAAATCGATGTTCTTTTGGTTGGCTGTGATCATAGCATATACGTTCAACTTCATCAATTTTGCTTTTTGTAAACTATCCATTAAGTTGATAATATCTGGATCTAAACCGGCATCGTTTACAGTAGTCAAACCATAATCGAACATGACTTTTTCAGCATCTAATAAAGCGGCTATCTGTATCTTCCGTGTAGGTTTTGGAATGATCTTAAAGACTAATTCCATCGGATTATCCACTAAAATTCCGGTTGGCTCACCATTTGCAATTTCTATTTGACCACCATCAGCATTCGTATTTCTTGTAATACCCGCCATCTGCATGGCTTTACTGTTTACAATAATAGCGTGACCATCTACGCTATTTAAAACAACTGGAATATTAGGAAATGCCGCATCTAAATCGGCTTTTGTAGGATACTTTTTTACTTGCCAATCGTTTTGATCCCAGCCGTTACCCACAATAAAAGTTGGGTTTTTAT
>JAYTBZ010000383.1:0-5411 GCA_043736705.1 Flavobacterium sp.
CATTAGAGAAGCAGGGCCCGTTCGTCTATCGGTTAGGACGCATGGTTTTCATCCATGTAAGAGCGGTTCGATTCCGCTACGGGCTACTATTTTTATTGCGTGTTACAGTTTTCCTGAACTTAGAAGGAAATAGGGCCCGTTCGTCTATCGGTTAGGACGCATGGTTTTCATCCATGTAAGAGCGGTTCGATTCCGCTACGGGCTACAATTACAATAATGTGATTCTGTCTTTAAAGCTTATTGTTGTAGAAATTAACTTAATAACTAAGCCCTGAAAAGTCATATTTTTCAGGGCTTTTTTATAGCTAATTTTTGGAAATTGAGTTTTTTATTCGGTATAATCAATTTTGTCTAATCGAGTAGAGCCGAGATTTTTATTAACCGATTTTGAAATATTACTTAAACTTTTTTACAAACAGTATGTAAATTTGAAAAATATCAAAAATTACTACTTAAAAAAATCCAATCGTTTATCTTGTATCGAATCTATTCGGAGCATTTTATAATCCAAAATATAGTTTTGATACACACGCCAAGGTGCTTTGTTTCCTTGACTAGGTAATGATTTAGCCGCTCGCAGTATATAACCAGAGTTGAGGTTCAATAGCGGTACTGGCTGCAAATTAGTCTCCACAACTTTAGCTTGCACCGCTTTGTATTGGTTTTTTTCTAAATAGGTCAACAAACGTGAGATGTATTCGCTTGTTAAATCACTTTTTAATGTCCAAGAGGCATTGGTATACCCAACAAAAATAAAAAAGTTTGGTAGATTGCTAAGCATTAGGCCTTTGTAGACAAAGGAACTGGCCAAGTCAAAAGGTTTAGAATCCAATTGAATGTTTACGCCTCCAAAAGGGACTAAATCCAATCCGGTTGCAGTAATAATAATATCAGCCGCAAGGGTTTTGCCAGATTGTAATACGATGCCATTTTCAGTAAATCGCTCAATATGGTCGGTCACCACCGTTGCTTTGCCTTTACGGATGGCTCTAAAAAAATCACCATTTGGAGCAATACAAAAACGTTGTTCCCATGGATTATAATTCGGAATAAAATGAGGGTCTACTGGAAAGTCGCCCAATCCTTTTTTGGCACCTTTAATAATGAAATTTTTCATGGCGTTAGGAAAGAATTTACAAAGATTGAAAAAGACTATGGCATAAAAAATATTTTTATACCGAATCAATCGATAGGCTAGTTTTTTTGAAAAAAGGCGTTTAATGTGTGTCGCAATTTTATCATTATTAGGTAAAGCTGCTATATACGTGGGCGAGCGTTGTAACATTACTACCTGCGCACCTCGATTAGCAAGTTCTGGCAAAATAGTAACTGCAGTTGCGCCACTACCGATTATTACTACGTTTTTATTATTAACAGCCAGTTCTTTTGGCCAGTGTTGTGGATGTATTATTTCACCTTCAAACTGCGATTGATTTTTAAATGTGGGCGTATACCCTTTATCATAATTGTAATAACCACTACAACTGAAAATAAAGTTACAGGTAAATACATTTTCTTTGGCTGTAACCAAATCTAAAGTAGTGACGGTCCAAATTTTTTCTTTAGAATCAAAATTGTAGGTCAGCGCTTGTTGCCCATAAATAATCCGATCTCGAATTTTATATTCATCTGCCGCTTCATTAATGTATTTTAAAATGGATGGACCGTCAGCAAATGATTTTTGCTCTTCCCACGTTTTAAAAGAATAGCCAAAAGTGTACATATCCGAATCAGATCGAATTCCAGGATATTGAAATAAACTCCATGTACCACCCAATTCGGCTCTTGCTTCTAGAACAACATAACTTTTTGAAGGGTTTTTGCGAGACAAATGACATGCAGCTCCAATTCCCGAAAGACCAGCTCCAATAATTATAATATCAGTATGCGTGCTATGCATGATAAATGATTTTTATGTTGTTTTGCAAAATACAAAAATGAATCAACAAAATTATACAAAACTTTTTTGCACTAGTCTAACAAGTCTTGTTGCTTGAGATAGTCAAAAATCAATTGATCTACGGCTGAAATTTTATCTCTATCGGCGTACTGGAGCCAGGTAAAAGATTCAATTTCAGAACTTGCTTGAAGCGTTCCAGAATATGTTGCTGCATAGCAGGTCATTTTTACCAAGACTCCAGTAGGATGTCCGTGTGCTTGTGCTTCAAAAACACCCATGTATTGCAAGCTGTTTGGATCAAGGTGTACGTTTAGCTCTTCTTGAATTTCCCGCACGAGTGCTTGAGCATCTGTTTCATCGTTCTCCCGTTTTCCTCCGGGAATGTAATATTTATTTTTTCCAAAACTTTTTGTAGACAGTATTGATTTTTTGTGCAATTCAATCCATGCTAGTTTATCAATTGATTTCATGTGAAGGAATTTTTGTAATTAAAATTTAGTGATTGTTTCTTTACTTCCTGACCGTAGCTGTTGCAAAAAATCCATCAATATGGCGGACATAGTTACTTTGTACAATATACGTTCTTGTTTTTTTGTTGCAGTATAATTCAAGTAACTATTTTGCATTCATCACGTAGTTATGGACTTGTTTACTTACATGGCTTTAAAAATCAGTACTTTAATTTATTTTTTTTTAAATTTATAGTTGAATTTAAAAAAATGTTTATATATTTGTTTAACCTTAAATCAAAAAAGTTAAACAATATGAAACATCTTAAAGTAAAACTAGTATTATTTGTAATAGGAATAGCCCTATTTTTTGTTGCTTGTGACAATAATGATGATGCTCCGGCGCCAACTGTAGTCAATTCCAAAGTCTATCAACTAGGCGCGGTAGGAACTTCTGGCGTAACAGGAACGGCAACCATTATTGAAAAAAGTGATGCAACATTAAGTGTTGAGTTAGCATTGAAAAATACTGTTGCAGGAGCTTCACATCCCGCACATTTTCATTTGAATACCGCTGCAGAAGGAGGTGATATAGCACTTACATTGAAAGCAGTTGACGGTACGACTGGAAAAAGTACTACTGTATTTAGTGCGCTAGATAATGGCACAAAAATTACCTATCAAGAACTACTTAATTTTGATGGGTATATAAATGTTCATTTAAGTGCAAGTAGCTTAACCACACTTGTTGCACAAGGCGATATAGGACAGAATCAACTTACTGGAGTTTCTAAGGTATATCCTTTGGGTAGCGTTGCTGTTCCAGCAATTTCTGGGACTGCCACTTTCTTTAAAAGAGTAAACGGAGAAGCATTAGCAATTGTACAATTGCAAAACACCACAAATGGTGATTCACACCCAGGTCACATTCATGCAAACACAGCAGCTCAAGGTGGTGGGATTGTATTTTCTTTCAAACCAGTAACAGGTGGTACAGGATTAAGTGTTACAAATGTCTCCAAACTAGATAACGGAACTGCTTTTGGATATGATCAATTACTAGCCTATAATGGCTATATTAATTTTCATCAAAGTACTACTAATTTAGCTTCTCTTGTAGCTCAAGGTGACATTGGCCAAAATGAGTTAACAGGAAAAAAAGTGAGCTATGTATTAGATCAAAAAGACGTAGCAGGAATTAGTGGTACTGTAGAGTTCGCAGAGCGTGTAAACCAAACTACACTAGTAACCATCAAACTGATTGGTACAACGGCAGGTGCGAGTCACCCAGCGCACATACATGAAAAAAATGTAGCTATAGGCGGAAATATCATTGCTGGTTTGAATCCAGTAAATGGTACTACCGGAATTAGTAAAACACAAGTAGCGACTTTGGTAGGTGGCGCCGCAGTAACGTACACACAGTTCTTAACATTAGCGGCTTACGTAAATGCACATTTGAGTGACGCTAACATGGCGACTATTGTTGCACAAGGCAATATTGGTTCAAGTGTTGGAAGCGGCGCAGGAACAGTTGAAACAAAAACATACACGGTTACTAATAGCGGTTCTTCATCTTATATTTTTAATGGCGAAGGATTTACGAACGCAAGTAATCCAAATTTAACCTTAAGAAGAGGCGGTACCTACACTTTTAATGTGAATGCACCAGGACATCCTTTCTACATCAATACGGTTCAAGGTACGGGAACTGCCAATGCGTACAACTCAGGAGTTACGGGTAATGGAGCAGTAAGTGGAATGGTAAAAATCGTGGTTCCTACTAATGCACCTAATACTTTATATTACAACTGTGAATTTCACGGTATGATGACAGGAATAATAACAATAACCAACTAGTTTTAAATTTGTAGTTTGTAAAAGGGGAATGGTAAAACATTCCCCTTTTGCTTTTTATAAAACGTATTTGAACTTTTTCCCTTAAATGCCCTTATTTTAAAATGGGTAATTTAAACTAGATAGCGGTTTTTGATCAGCGAGGGCCATATGCTTGGTGACTTGGCTGTAGCCAAAGTTCTAGTTCCTAAAAAATCTAAATTTAGGATTAAAGGGAAATATTTCCAAAAGTAAAGGAACACACGCAAAATCATCTTGATTTTACGCACAAAAAAAGAGGACACTACATCCTCTTGAAATTCTCTTTGGAACTTAACGAAAAGTAGATAGTTTTTGCCTTTGACCTTTTCCAGCTTTTCTGCCGCAGAAAATGCAACAGGAATTACATTACTTCGTCCGTTTGCTATCGCTCGGGTGTTTTTTCGACGCGACTAACGCAACGATACTCTAGCTGTTAGTGGTTGTTTTTCTTATTTAATCCAAAATGCTTCGGTTAAGTAAAAAACTGTATCTATGAAATATAAAATTTCATTTCTTGTCAAAACATTTTCATCATGTAAATCTTCTAAAATAATTCCGATTTCGCGATTGATATAATCATTGTTACGATTATTTTCAAAACCATTTAGAGTTAAAAATTCTTTGACTTGCTTCAAATCTGTTTTAGCCGTTATTGAAACATAAGATTGTTGAACAACCGCATATAAAATCTCATCATCTTTAGTAAAGCCAATCAAATCGTATGCTGTATCTGGAAAAAAATAATTGTGAAGCAATAAATTGTGTAAATAATCTTTCCAAGAATTGTAATAAATACTGTCATTCAGCTTAAGTACATTTTCTGTATCTTTTAGATATACTTTTTGTTCTGCGCCTTCACTAACATATTGAGTTAAATCAATATCTATCCAAAGATTATTATAGGAAATATAGCTTTCTAATTTCTTTGTTTCTTGTTTTTTGATGTGCTTTTCGTCTTCAATGATTGTGCTTGTTTGCGCGCCATCGTTAAGGTAACTGGCAACTGATTGGATAGTTGTTCCATACCTAATTTGGCTCTTTCCTGAAAGGACATTGTGTAGTTCATGTTTCAAATGATTTTGCATCAACAAATATAAACAAACTTTTTAATTATTGAAAAGTCGTCGATCGTTACGTTTTTCGAGATAACCGCGGTCGCAAAGTGTCTTGGCTGTAGCCAAAGT
>JAYTBZ010000384.1:0-2464 GCA_043736705.1 Flavobacterium sp.
TGGGCGTTCCCGATCTCATTGCCAAACTCAAAAAATGGAACTCACCTTACAAGGCAAAAGTCTTGCTTTTGCTAAAAACGAAGTACATAAAGCTGCAATTAGACTTCATTTTTTACCAAACTAAATTTGCAGCCTAAAAAAAGCGGCTTCTTAAAAGGCCTTATTTGAATTGTAGTATCGTGAAATTTGAAGATTTTAATCGAAAAAAGAGGTTTTTTCACAGCCTGACGTCCCGCTACTACAGCGGGTTTGGGACTAAATTAAGCCCATTATTCGGATTTGCCAAATCGTCCAAATACAAAACCAACTTCCCATTAAACCAATTGCCCAAATCCGTTGTAGTTGCTGTTATGCGCGGGTTATTTTGTCGTAATTACAATTAAACCACGAACTTTTTAATCTTCTGTTATCAAATTTAAACTTTTAGGTTTCTGCTTTCGAAGCACAATTTCCAAATTATCATTTTTTGATATTTGGTTTACAATTCTGCTACTACTTTTTAGTTTTCTGTTGGCAAATTCCAACTTTGACGCTTCTATTTTCTACTGTTTAGTTGTCGATAATCTTTTGTTTTTATTAATTTATTAGACCATACGAATATAAATATATATAGATAAGAGTGTTAGAATGATAGTACAAACAACTAATCCTTTAATTGTTCGATATTGGGCATAATAGTCTTTTTTTGTAAAATCTCCTTCAAAAGAACTTAAGATCAGAAATATTACAACCACTAGCAGAAGGAAAAGTGTAGTTAAATCAGGCTGATTTTTCATAAATTATTTACTTTAGAAACTCAGTCTTTCAACCTTGATTTTTGGTAACTCTCGCATAACGTTATCGCGCTACAAGCAGTTTGGGACTAAATTAAGCCCTATTTTCGGATTTGCCAAATTATCCCAAATACAAAACCAATTTCAAATTAAGCCTAATACCCAAATTGCTTGTAGCGTGTGTTATGTGGCGTACTTTATCAACCTAAACTTTTTCAAAGCACAAATGCATGCATAATAGATATTAAATTCGTTTTTTCATATCTTTAATTTTTAATAGAAGATAAAATGAACAATTCAAGAGGCTTATTATATCCTGCACTGCATAAATTTTATAGTGCCTTAAGCAGTTTAGAAAAATTTAAAAAAGGAACAAACTTCTTCGACAATATAAGTTATTTGGATAATTTTTTTTCAGAGTATAGGAATGTAACCTTTGTGCTTCAAAAGTCTTTGGCCAATACACAATTCATGTCTACTTACGAAGAGTTGCGTGATCAATATCTAGTTAATAATGTCGGTAAATGGTTTGTCGATAAACGGAACGAGGTAATTAAACAACAACCTTTTAATCTAGAAAAGCGCATTCTTATTAGTGTCTATTCTAGTCAGATTCCGTTGTCATTACCTGAATTAATTTTTACCATTGATAATGATGTAGAAATTTCAACTATAGTCGGGTCGTTGCGGACAACATTTATGAGCTCTGGTAAATTAGAAGTGATGTTTTCGGCAGAGTTTTTATTTTTTGAGTATGGTCATAGTGAAGATTTGTATGATAATTTGATTTTGGGAATAAATCAAATGAAACTCTTCTTAGCTGAGATGAAAAAGGCAATCAATGAAGATTGTAAATTATCCAATGAACTCGAAAGGAAAATAGATAAGATGAATTTTTATCAGGTGCCTAAAGATATGCTCTTCGTTGATGACTACGTATTTTACTGTAAAGAAGAATATTTTGAGAAAGCTTCTCGAGTTGCTCTGCTGTCCGGTTCAGGTCAGACTAGAGTTCCAATTGAGAATCTAAATAAAATGTATCCTGACGGCGACTTATTTAGTAAATTCGAACTTATGCATGTGGTAATTTTTCAAATGGGAAAATCGCTATTACCGACTTGCCTGATATTATATAGTGATGATACGTTTGAATTAGTTACTTTCGGATTCTCGATCAAAACTACAGTATACAGAAAATTTAATGAAATTGCGAGACGAATTGAAGCAGATAAAATAGTTAATGTTCTTTTCGTTACAGAAATGTATATTTACGATTTAGATGAAGTAAGTAAACTGGACAGTCGTGAAAGGGTAGAACATGCTAAAAGCGAGATATTAGCATTTTATATGATTGATAAACATTTAGCAATTAAATCACATTCATATGACACAAAGCAAATTGATGATTTTAAATATATCGGTTCGATAATGTTTTCAAAATCGAGCGAACGAGTATTACCAAGATATATGAATCCGATTATGCAAGAGTTTATACGTTTGAAACAAATTTAAAACAAATTTAAAATAAGTTTAAGTTAGGTTATAATGTTCTCAACTGTTGAATTTACCAGGGATTGTCTAGTATGCCACATAACGTCAGGCTGTGAAAAAACCTCTTTTTTCGATTAAAATCTTCAAATTTCACGACGCTATAATTCAAATAAAGCCTTTTAAGAAGCCGCTTTTTTTAG
>JAYTBZ010000385.1:0-5370 GCA_043736705.1 Flavobacterium sp.
GTATTCTGCTTTTTTTTACTCCGTTTTCACTTGTTATAGTGTCGCTCGAAGCGGGTGCAAAAGTAAAACTTTCTTTTTAACTGGCAAGAAATTTTTGAAGTTTTTTTTAAGATAATTTATATCCCTTTTTCTTCTCTCTTTCTTATCAATCTATCAAGGAACTTTACACGTTTTGCGGGGTGCAAAGGTAACATCCGTTTTCTAATCTCACAAGCTTTTTTTAATCTTTTTGAAAATAAATTTCCTCTTCCGATTTCTAGTACTTGTCAGCATTTAAATGAACTTCTGTGCCATTGCGGGTGCAAAACTACACCCTTTATTCGCTTTTACAAGCTTTTTATTTACTTTTTTTTTACTTTCTATTAACTTAAATTTTAAATCGCTGTAAACGTGAATTTTGTAAGTGAAGTTTTTTTCGCTCACAAGAACGCTCCAAAGCAGAAGGTAACAAAATGGATAATAAAATGGGCTTTGCATACCTAAACGCATGCGTATCTCACCTGGTTGTATTTCTTAAATTTTTCGGAATTCGTTCTTTGTTCTTGTTTGAGTAGCTCTTCAGCTTGTCTGACTCTCTCAAAACAGACTGCCTTACCAGTATTCGAACCAAAAAACTACTCTAGATCGATAAAATGGTTTTATACTATACCTTATATATTAATCGCTTTTTCATTCTCTCCTATATATAAGGTAAACAGATTTTGGGTTGGCGTTAGTTCTTATCCTCTTGATTGAACTATTTGTCCTAATTATTCTATAGCTCGCGTTAGGGATAGCAGCGAATAGCCCACAGTTAAGTGAAGTGCAACGGAACTTAACGAGGACTTGTAGCGCATAGCCCGACTCCTTATATATACAAAGGCGATTATCCTTTTTGGATAATCGCCTTTGTATATATAAGGAGGAACGCACAAAAAATGTTTATTTTTTTAGCTTTTCAGCTCTGGACTCCCAGGAATCAGTTAGATTATCATAATCAACTGGTTTTGCCGGATTCTGATTTTGCAATCTTCCAGAATCGAATGCCTGCGCTAATATCGTTTCTATCAGATAATCTTCATTAACATCGAAAGGTGCATACTTTGTTTTCAAATTAATGTCAAACATACTGGCTGCCGTATTAGACCAAAACGCTTTCCAGCCACTTTTAAGGTTTTTCACCAACTCATAGGTTGTAGTACCAGTTTGACGATGTATTAACTTTACCAATATTTGACCTTGCTTACGGGAAAGCTTTTTAAGTTTAGCTTCGAACTCGTTACTCAAATAATTTTCTACTATTTTAAAATATCTTTTTTTCTCCTTGTTTGTTTTAAGGTTTGCCATTCCTTTATTAAGAATGGTCAATCGCTCCGAAGCTAGTTTTGCATAAGGATAGGTTTTATAAACACGACTTTGTAGCAGTAAAAATTGCTTTCTTGCATCGGGATCCATTTTTCCCTTATATATTAATACTTCCGGCAATTGAATAGTATCGTTAAGAATAGATTCGTCATCCTCTAACTCATACCCCATCTTTGTGGTATCCTGAGGTATTACCTGTGCATTAACCGACAGAGTGGTAAATAAGCAAAACAACAAAAATTTAAATAGCTTCATGAAGTTAAATTTAATTATCAAAATTATACATAATTTATACAAGTGTAATGCCAAATTTATAATTTAGCAAAAAAATAATTATATGAGCACTAAATCAATATTAAACAAGTCATCACTTGAGTTTTTAGAAAACTACCTTAATAATGCCTCCCCTACAGGATATGAAAGTGGCGGGCAGAAATTATGGATGGATTATTTGAAACCTTATGTTGATACTTTTATAACGGATACCTATGGTACGGCTGTTGGAATCATAAATCCAGATGCACCATACAAAGTAGTGATTGAAGGTCATGCTGACGAAATTTCATGGTACGTCAATTATATTACAGATGATGGATTAATATACGTGATTAGAAACGGTGGTTCAGATCACCAAATTGCACCATCAAAACGCGTTAATATTCATACTAAAAACGGTATCGTAAAAGGTGTCTTTGGCTGGCCTGCTATTCATACCCGCAATAGAGGAAAAGAAGAAGTGGCGAAAGTCGATAATCTCTTCATTGACATTGGTTGTGAAACTAAAGAACAAGTTGATAAAATGGGTGTTCATGTAGGTTGCGTGATTACGTATCCTGATGAATTCATGATTTTAAACGAAAATAAATTTGTTTGTCGTGCCATTGATAACCGTATGGGTGGGTTTATGATTGCCGAAGTAGCTCGTTTGTTACACGAAAACAAAATAAAACTTCCTTTCGGATTGTACATTACCAATTCGGTTCAGGAAGAAGTAGGGCTGCGCGGTGCCGAAATGATTACCAAAACCATCAAACCCAATGTAGCTATAGTAACCGATGTTTGTCATGACTCTACTACTCCAATGATTGATAAGAAAATTGAAGGAGAAACAAAAATTGGTAAAGGTCCTGTTGTAACGTATGCGCCGGCTGTTCAGAATAATTTGAGAGAATTGATTTTAGAAACTGCCATGGCTAAAGAAATTCCATTCCAAAGATTGGCTTCTTCTCGTGTTACGGGTACCGATACCGATGCATTTGCATACAGTAATGGTGGCGTAGCCTCAGCATTGATATCCTTGCCGTTGCGTTACATGCATACCACGGTTGAAATGGTGCATCGTGACGACGTTGAAAACGTAATTAAATTAATTTATGAAACCTTATTGAAGTTAGAAAACGAAGAAACATTCTCTTATTTCAAATAGTTTTAGGAGCTAATCCCTCTATCCGTTGCAAATGAAATTCACTGAACTCAAATAAAAATAAAAATATAGTGAAGTACTCTTTTCCTTTTTGGCAGCAAAAAGGGAAAGGATTTCCACTACTATCAGGACTAAAAAAACCGCAATTCAAATTATGAATTGCGGTTTTTTTGTTAACTTTACTTAAACAATTCTTAAAATGCAGTCAACCGCCACGTCAATCGAAGCCTATTTAGAAGAAATTCCCGAAGAAAGAAAAGATGCTTTTAAAAAACTGAGAGAAACTATTCTAGAGAATATTCCAAAAGGATTTGTTGAACGAATGTCATACGGCATGATTGGATATGTGGTTCCACATTCCATCTATCCTAGCGGTTACCATTGCGAACCAAAGCTACCGTTACCTTTTATAGGTATTGGATCCCCGAAAAATTTTATCGCGCTATACCACATGGGAATTTATGCTAACCCAGAAATACTAAATTGGTTTATTACTGAATACCCAAAACACAGCACCCAAAAATTAGACATCGGAAAAAGTTGCATCCGATTTAAAAAGGTTGACCAAATTCCATTCGATCTAATTAGAGCACTTGTGCAGAAAATATCAGTACAGGACTGGATTAATACTTATGAATCACAAATTAAACCAAAGTAAAACGAAACCTTAAATTTTTATATAGATATGAATATCATCAAAAAGATTCTAGCAACCATAATAGCCCTCGTGGTTTTGGCCCTAATTATTGCTCTATTCTTGACCAAAGACTTTGTTGTTGAAAGAGAAATTACAATCAACCAACCAAAAGACAGTGTGTTCAATTATGTAAAGTATTTGAAAAACCAAGACAATTTTAGCGTTTGGTCTACTAAGGACCCTGCGATGAAGAAAACATTTACTGGAACTGACGGAACCGTTGGTGCTATTGCGGGTTGGGATAGTACCGATAAAAATGTAGGCGTTGGTGAGCAAGAAATCAAAAAAATCGTTGAGGGCGAACGAATTGATTTTGAACTTCGTTTCAAAGTACCGATAGAATCTACAGACTATGCTTTTATGACAACACGAACCATCACACCAAATCAAACCAAAGTAAAATGGGGATTTTATGGAAAGATGCCTTATCCCATGAATCTTATGTTGCCTTTTATGAATATGGAAGAAATGCTTGGAAAGGATTTGCAAGATGGATTGAATAACTTAAAAGCTGTTTTAGAAGAATAGTCGTATTTTCAATAAAAGCAAAACCGCAATTCAAAATTATGAATTGCGGTTTTTTCGTTACCATTTATGAATGACTTATTTGTTGGCTAAATATCCCAAAACATTTTTCTCAATTCTTTCATCTATATTACTGATGTCAGCTTTTACAAATTTCTCTCCTAAGATATTTTCGTATAATTCAATATATCTTTCAGAAACGGTTTGAATGTATTTGTCGGTCATATCAGGGATTTGTTGTCCTTCCAATCCTTGAAAACCATTTTCGATTAACCAACGACGAACAAACTCTTTCGATAATTGTTTTTGTTCTTCACCACTGTTTTGACGTTCCTGATATCCTTCTGCGTAAAAATAACGAGAAGAATCTGGCGTATGAATTTCGTCAATCAAGACAATAACCCCTTCTTTGGTTTTACCAAATTCATATTTGGTGTCAACCAAAATTAAACCACGACTAGCTGCAATTTCAGTTCCTCTTTGAAACAAATCTCTAGTAAATTTTTCTAAAACGATATAATCTTCTTCAGAAACAATTCCTTTCGATAAAATATCCTCACGAGAAATATCCGCATCATGTTCTCCGTTATCTGCTTTAGTTGTCGGCGTAATAATAGGTTCTGGGAATTTATCATTTTCTTTCAAATAATCAGGCATTGATACTCCGCATATTTCTCTTTTACCAAGAGCATATTCACGAGCAGCATGTCCCGAAAGATAGCCACGGATTACCATTTCTACTTTAAAAGGCTCACATAAATACCCCACAGCCACATTAGGATCAGGAGTTGCAATTAGCCAGTTAGGAACAATATCCTGCGTCAATTCCATGAATTTAGTAGCAATCTGATTTAGAATCTGACCTTTATATGGAATTCCTTTTGGTAAAACTACATCAAAAGCCGAAAGCCTGTCCGTAGCTACCATAACCAATAATTCATCATTGATATTATACACTTCTCTTACTTTACCGCGGTAAACAGATTTTTGGTTTGGAAAATTAAAATCAGTAGTTGTGATGGTGTTGCTCATTATACTAGTTGTGTGTGTTTTTGTTCCTGCAAATTTAAAACTATTTCATAGAGTTTCGCAAAGAAGCTAACTCTTAAATTTCATTTTTAGATGTAAAGTTATTTTTTAAGCAACGTTTCGTTGAATAAGTCTAAGATTCGGCTGTATTCGTCAATCCAAGAATAAGTTTCTTTAAAACCGTGTGCCTCCACTGGAAAACTGGACAAACTCCATTTTTTCTTCCCTAATTCGATAAAACGCTGAGATAAACGAACAATATCTTTGTACTCTACATTGTCATCTACCATTCCGTGAAGCATCAATAAATCGCCTTGTAAATTATCTGCAAAATAGATTGGAGAACTTTTTT
>JAYTBZ010000386.1:0-12106 GCA_043736705.1 Flavobacterium sp.
TAGAAATTCGGCTGTTTTTTCGGCTGTATCTTTATTAAAAATCATAATACAAATGTATAAAGTTTTTGTTAACGACAAACCACTTTTTTTGACAAATCACATCACTAAGGAGACTGATTTTCAATTATTCTTGTTGGAGAGTATTGATATAGAGCAACTTATTGTTAAAATTTTTCAAAATAAAATTAATAAAGCCTATCTCTATCATCCTGACGAGAGCTTGATATTGAAGACTTTAAAAGCCAAAATTCCGGTGTGCAAAGCTGGAGGAGGTTTCGTTTACAATAAAAAAGGTGAGGTTTTATTTATTTTTAGAAACGGAAAATGGGATTTACCAAAAGGTGGAATCGAAAAAGGAGAGGAAATTGAAGCCACAGCCATGCGAGAAGTACAGGAAGAAACGGGTGTAAATGGATTGATAATATCTCATAAACTTCAAAAAACATATCACATTTTTAGACGCAATGGCAAGTACAAATTGAAAATTACGCATTGGTTCGAAATGCAAACTGATTTTGAAGGAATACCACAAGGGCAGTTAGAAGAAGGTATTGAAAAGGTTGCTTGGATGAATCCAGAACAAATTAAAGAGGCACTAAAAAACTCTTACGAGAACATAAAATTATTATTTGAAGAAGAAAAGCTCCTGAAATAGGAGCTTTTTTTTATTTTAAAATACGATACACAGGATATTGTAAATGCGCCTTTTCATAATAGGAAGAATGCTTGTAAATCCAATCCAATTGCGCTTCAGGATTACCCATGAATTTAGAGTCGCTCTGTTTTTTTTGGTCAAATTCAATTTTTAGTTTTGGATTTTCTTTTAAAATTGCAGTAGCTGAATCTTCAAAAACATAATCAGAATAGCCTTCTTTTTGTTGCAACATGGTATCGAAAAAATTCCAATTAAAAAAAGAGTCCATTGCCTCTGGTTCTAATGTTTCCAGTAGGTATTTGATTCCTTTTTGTTGGGTAAGAATCAAGTAATCTCCTTTGGCGAAAGCTATTTTTTCTATTTTAGAAGTTACAGCGGTATTTCTATGCAAATAATGTCCTTCGTAAGCAGAATTTGCAGTTTTGTAATCTGCTATTTTGTAGCTTTCTACTTCAATGATAGTGTCATTTTTTAATTGGCTACATAAAATAGTATTGCTTTTTAATAAATCAATAACTGGCCAGAATCCCTTTGGAATTATATAGGCTTTCGGGATGATAATTTCTTTTACAGATTTGAACTCTTTGCTGTATGGAATGTCTTTTTTGTATGGTTTGGTACGGTCATAAAATAAGCGATTTCCGGTTGTAGCATCACTTTTTTTGTAACCTGCCTCGTATCCTAAAAAGGAGAACGGCAACGTTTTAGTAGTGTCAATTTCCCATTTTATTGTATATGATTTTTGGGGTTTGTATTGCTCCTCATTCTTTAAACGGAGTTGTTTTATTTTTTGATAATTAGCATCAGTGAAATCAATTGCGGAGCGCATATATTCGTATGTCACTTTTACACGATCTGCATATTTTTTTAACATGTGTGTCTCCACTACAAACCCAATCGCGTTGAATAGCGAAGTATATCCCGTTGCAAATCGTGGACTTTCAAAAAATTGACCAAAACCCTTATCGGGAGTGTCTCCAAAAGCATTAACATAAGGAGTAGTTTCAATGTTCTTTTTTAGTAAATCTTGAACTAAAGCAGGCATCATTTCTGTATTTAAAAAATCCCCTAAAACGGTTCCTAATTTGTTATGCTGCGTCATAATATACGTCAGTTTGTATTGGTAATCGGAGCCATTACTTACATGATTGTCAATAAAAACATCAGCATTTATTTTATGGAATATTTCAACAAAACTCTTGGTGTTTCTGGTGTCTGATTTAATAAAATCCCGGTTCAAATCAAAGTTTCTGGCGTTGCCACGAAAACCATACACTTCAGGTCCATCTTGATTAGCTCTTGAAGTAGAATTTCTGTTTAATGCACCGCCAATATTATAGACTGGAATGCAAACGATAACAGTGTTTTTTGGCACTTTTATTTTGCCTAAAGCTAGATCTCTAAATAATTGCATACTAGCATCAATACCGTCTGGTTCTCCTGCGTGTATCCCGTTATTGAGCAAAATTACCGCTTTATTTTTTTTGATGATTTCAAAATTAAATTGTTTTTCAGGATTAAAAACAACTATGTGCAACGGTTCACCGCTATCTGTTAATCCCATTTTTTGCATTTCTACAGTCGGGAAATCATCGGCTAGAAGTTTGTAGTAAGCGATTGTTTCTTGATAGGATGCCGATTGATTTCCATTACCTTTTTCGAAAAAAGTATCGTATTTATTCGTTTTTTGAGCAAATGACGAGATGGAGAACAGTAAAAAAAGGAATGTGAAAAGTCTCATATTTCGGATTTTAATTTGAATTTCAAATGTAGCTTTTTTTCAATTGGAATAGAAATGATTGAAAGAAAAGGAATTACTAGATTTAAAAAAATGAAAATTTATAATTCAAAATTCATAACTCACAATTAAAAATTACCTTTGCACCAAATTGAAAAAATGAATACGAAACACCATTCCAACAATATACTTTTAAATTTAGGCATCGAAAGTCTGAACGAAATGCAGAAAGTTGCACAAGATGCTATTTTGAATGACAATAATGTTTTATTGCTTTCGCCAACAGGTTCTGGTAAAACTTTAGCTTTTTTGTTGCCCATTTTAGAAATGTTACAACCCGAATTTCAATCGGTCCAATGTTTAATTTTGGTTCCATCACGTGAACTAGGTTTGCAAATTGAACAAGTATGGAAAAAAATGGGTACCGATTATAAAGTGAATGTGTGTTATGGCGGACATTCTATCGATACTGAAATTAAGAATTTAAGCAATCCTCCAGCAGTTTTAATAGGAACTCCGGGAAGAATTGCAGATCATATCGACAGAGGAACTTTTCGTGTGGATAAAATCCAAACCTTGATTTTGGATGAATTTGATAAATCCTTGCAATTGGGTTTCCATGAGCAAATGTCATTTATCATCGGAAAATTAACGAAACTGAACAAACGCGTTTTGGTTTCGGCTACTTCCGATATTGAGATTCCAAGATATACTAGAGTGGTAAATCCAACTATTTTAGATTTCATTCCAGAAAACGTAGCAGAAACGAATCTTTCCATGAAAATGGTTATTTCAAAAGAGAAAGACAAAATTGGAAGTTTGTTTAACTTGATTTGTTCATTGAAATCACAATCGGCAATTGTTTTTTGCAACCATCGTGATGCTGCAGAACGCATTAGTGACACGTTGAACGAAAAAGGAATTTATGCTACGTATTATCATGGCGGAATGGATCAGGATGAAAGAGAACGTGCGCTAATACAATTCCGCAATGGAAGTGTGAGTTATTTAATCACGACTGATTTGGCTGCTCGTGGACTAGATATTCCCGAAATGAATCACGTTATTCATTATCATTTGCCATCTAAAGAAGACGAGTTCACCCATAGAAACGGTCGTACAGCACGTATGCTAGCTTCAGGAACTGCCTATATCATTGCTCATGAAAGTGAGAAAAATATGGATTATATTGATTATGGAATGACTGTTTTGAAAGTGGAAAATTCTACTTCATTGCCAAAACCACCAGAATTTCAAACTATTTATATCAGTGGAGGAAAGAAAAATAAACTAAATAAAATTGATATTGTAGGTTTCTTTTCCCAGAAAGGGAAATTGGAAAAAGGTGATTTAGGATTAATCGAAGTGAAAGATTTTATCTCATTTGCTGCCGTAAAATTCAATAAAGTAAAAGATTTATTGCATGCTATTAAAGATGAAAAAATGAAAGGCAAGAAATTTAAAATTGAAGTGGCTCGAAAAGTGATTAAGAAAGAAGAAGAGTAATTAGTATTCAGCTTTTAATGATAGTGTCTAAAAGATTAAGTGATCAGAGAAAGAGTTATCAATGATTTAATTATATTTAAAAAAATCGTTAACATTAATAATTACTGTTAACGATTTTTTATTGTTAGAATGTTTTTTAACTGATGACTTGCAACTGCCAACTTACCACTATATTTTTTTAACGTATTGCGTTATGATAACGATAGTCTGACCGTCAACTTTACCTTCAATATATTCTGAATTTTCGTGGTCTAATCGAATGTTGCGTACAGCAGTTCCTTGCTTAGCAACGATGCTTGAGCCTTTTACTTTTAAATCTTTGATTAAGACGACTGAGTCACCAGTTTCCAGAATAACACCATTACTGTCACGGTGAATTACTTTTGTTTCGTCTTCTTCGCCTTCGCCAGTTGCTTGTGCCCAAACTAAAGTATCTTCATCTAAATACATTTGATCTAATAATTCTTGCGGCCATCCAGCAGAGCGTAAACGGTTCAACATTCTCCAAGCCACAACTTGTACAGCAATATGTTCACTCCACATGCTGTCATTCAAACATCTCCAATGATTTAAATCTACGTTATCCGGATTTTCAATTTGGTCAATACACGTACTGCAAGCCAATATACTTTCGTCAAGCCCACCTTTTTTAGTTGGCAAAACGTTGTATACTTTTAGGTTTTCTGTTGCACCACATAGTTCACATTTCGATCCACTACGTTTGCTTAATTCTCTTTCTATACTCATTGTTTGTTGGCTTTTATTTTTGGCAAAATTATAGTTTATTGCCTTGTTTTGTATGTACTATTGTTGTCAAGTAGAGCGCAGTAGATACCTGACTTTTAGTCTTAACTGAGTCCGACTTGACAAAATCTTTTTAAAATTATTTCACACGAACTGCATCGGGAACTAGCATTTCATATTCTCCTCCGTTACGGATTACATCTCTAACTATACTGGAACTGATATAGGAAGTTTTGGCAGCGGTCAATAAAAACACGGTTTCTATTTTAGACAAGCGGCGATTAGTATGTGCAATTGCTTTTTCAAATTCGAAATCAGCTGGATTTCGTAAACCACGAAGGATAAAATCAGCTTTTAGTTTTTTGCACAGTTGAGTTGTTAAGCCCTCGTAAGTAATAACAGAAACTTTAGGTTCGTCCTTGAAGGTTTCCTCAATAAAACGTTTTCTGTCTTCGAGTGAAAACATGTATTTTTTTTCGGCATTTACACCTATGGCGATTACGATTTCATCAAATAAAGAAATGCTTCTCTTAATAATGTCTTCATGACCTAACGTAATTGGGTCAAAAGAACCCGGAAATATGGCTTTTCTCATTTTATAAAATATAATTAAATTGAACTTATGTTTTGTTCAATTAGGTTTTTCGAAATGTTTGTATTGATTCGACCCATTCCGATTTTTCACAAACCCTGCACTCCGCATTTCCGGGTTTATGGCTTTCTGTATTTCCGCAAAAGATGCAAGAATAAATACCTTCTGTTGGGATCGTTTTATTTTTTTGTTTAAATAAAAAAGGTAGAATTGGCAATCCTGGTTGAACTTCATGGTCTTCATAATAGAAAACGCTGATTTCGCCAGTGGTTTCCATAAAGGCATTTTTTACTTGTCCTAAATGCTCTACGGATTTCAATCGGAGTTCCGAAAAAAATTCATCTTGTGCCAAACTTTCCTTTTTGAAAGTTGCAATAGAAAATTTCCCTTCGCTGATAATACATTCGGTTTTGCCTTCTATAAACTCTTCAAATCGTTTACTTTTTCCGGTTAACCAAGTTACTAATCGATATAAAAGAATAATGACCAGAAATACGGTTATCGGAGGGATTATTCCAACTTCTTCATAAAACATGGGATCTCCAGCTGCTGATCCTAAAGCAATAATAATGACTGTTTCAAAAACTGATAATTGCTTTACGCCACGTTTTCCTGCCACTTTTAATGTCAACAATAAAACGGTAAACATTATGGTAGAACGGAAAATGACTTCCAAAAGAAAGGATTCTGGCAAATCATTGTATAATAATCGGTTCCACTCAAAGATTTTTATCATAACTAAAATTTAATTGGTAACCTCCAAACAGGCTATTTGCGAATATTCATCGGAATTTATAAAATCTTTGATAAGTAGATTTTTTGAGTTTAATAGATCAGCCAAAAAATCAGTTCTGGTATTTCCAAAACGTAACCAAATTATTTTTGGAGGATGACCTTTTAGATTTGCCAAATCAAAAAAATCGGCATCAAAAGTTACAATAGTAAATTTATTTTCTTCGGCATACTTCCATATTTCAATATCGGAATAATTCTCAATTTCGTGTTGTCTGACTTGTTTTGCTTCAGAGAAATTGACTTCAATTTTAGAGATAATTCTAAAAGAAATATTTTGGTCAAATAATAAACTCACGATGCAATTTGAATTTTGTGTTCTCTATCGGCTGCATAAGCAAGACAAGCTTTTATTTGATTTTCCTCAAGTTCCGGAAAGTCTTGAATGATTTCATTCATTGTCATTCCGTTTGCCAGCCAATTTAAAACATCAAAAACAGTTATTCTAGTTCCAATTATTGTTGGTTTACCAAAACGAACTTCTGAATTTATTGCGATATATTGTTTGTAATCAATCATGATAATTTTGTTTTACACAAAGTTAACGAAATAATCAGTTATTCAGGCAAAGCCAATTCTATTGCATTACTAAACAAATCTTCTAATGAAATTCCAGCTGCTTTGGCTTGTTGCGGAATCAAACTTTCCGTTGTTAATCCCGGAATAGTGTTCATTTCTAACATGTGTGGTTCTCCGTTTACCAA
This sequence comes from Flavobacterium sp., assembly GCA_043736705.1. GTDB lineage: Bacteria > Bacteroidota > Bacteroidia > Flavobacteriales > Flavobacteriaceae > Flavobacterium. The sequence goes on from JAYTBZ010000386.1 coordinate 6,732, forward strand.
TATAAATTCGCTTCGGGAGAAACCTTTCATTTTGAGGACTTCGTAAGCACGTTTGGCTATTTCGCTTACTTTTTGTGTCATTTCATCTGAAATTCTTGCTGGTGTGATTTCTTGTGATTTACCCAGATATTTTGCTTCATAATCGAAGAAATCATTGTCTGAAACAATTTCAGTTATTGGCAGTACAGTCACTGTTCCCTTGTAATTGATTACACCAACAGAAACTTCGGTACCATCAAGGAAACTTTCTATAATAATTTCGTTGTCTTCCTTATATGCCACTTCGATTGCAATTGGTAATTCAGCTGCAGTTTTTACTTTAGAAATTCCAAAACTGGAGCCGGCTTTATTGGGTTTTACAAAACAAGGCAAACCAACTCTAGCGACAATTTCGTCTGTATTAATGGCATCGCCTTTGTTTAAATAATAAGATGTTGCGGTTTTTATTCCGTAAGGTTTTAAAACCGATAGTAAATCACGTTTGTTGAAGGTTAATGCCGCTTGGTAATAATCACAAGATGTTTGTGGAATATGCAGTAATTCGAAATAGGCTTGCATTAATCCGTCTTCTCCGGGAGTTCCGTGAATGGCATTGAAAACACAGTCAAAAGTAATTTTGGTACCGTTAATAGTTACTGAAAAATCATTTTTATCGATTGGGAATTCAGTGTCAGTTGCATCAACATACACCCATTTTTCTTTAAAAATATGAATTCGGAATCCAATGTATTTCGTTTTGTCTAGAAATTGATAGACGACGTTTCCGCTGATGAGTGAGATTTTATACTCGCTGGAATATCCGCCCATGATGATGGCTATATTTTTCATTTTTATAGGATAAATGTTGTGAAAACGATTTGTTTTTAGCCCCGATAGCAGCGGTATCCTTTGTTTTTTTTCTTTAAAAAAGCAAAGATATAAGCGAATAGCGGGAAATAGCTCCTGAAATTAATCAGTAATAATCCTAAAAACGATTAAACAAAATTATCATTTTTTTTGAAACGAAATAGCTTTATCTTTGCCACATATAAAAATAAATTTATGAGTTTACGTAAGTATCTTACCAGTCGTGTTTTTCTTTTACAAATGTTAATTGCAATAGCCATTATTGCGGCTTTGGGATATTTGTTTATGCATTGGCTGACGTTTACAACGGATCATGGTCACGAAATTGCGGTTCCAAACTTAAGTAAATTGACAGAAGAGCAAGTAGAGGAAAAACTGGATGAAATGGATTTAGATTATGTCCTTTTGGATAGTGTGGATTATAGAAGCGATTTTCCGCAGTATAGTGTAGTGGAACAAGATCCATCACCAGGGACTATGGTGAAAGTGGGTCGAAAAATATACATTAAAATTAATACATCAGGATTTTCATCTGTACGAATTCCTGATTTGATCGAAAAAACGTACCGTGAAGCAGTTCCTACACTGAAAGCTTTAGGACTTGAAGAAGGCACAATTACCTATGTTCCTAACTTAGGAAAGGATATGGTTCTGGAAATGCGTTTTAAAGGAAGAAATCTAAAAGTAGGCGACAGAGTCTTGAAATCATCTAAAATTGATTTGGTTTTAGGAGATGGTAAAATGAGTTATGAGGAGGAAGAAAGTGCTGCGGATACGCTGGCTGCACCAATAGAAGAAACACCAGTTGATGAACAATAATATAGAAACAATAGATTTAGAAGACGAGTTATTTGAACATTTTAGATTCGAGGTTCCCAAAGGGCAAGCGTCCTTACGCATTGATAAATATTTGATGGGTTTGATTCAAAATGCGACTCGTAATAAAATACAAACTGCAGCAACCGAAGGAAATATTTTTGTAAACGATGCTACAGTAAAATCGAATTACAAAGTAAAAGCCAATGATGTGGTTCGCGTAATGCTTACCCATCCTCCATACGAAAACCATATTATTCCGGAGAATATTCCGCTTGATATTGTGTATGAAGATGATACCCTTTTATTGATTAACAAATTGCCAGGAATGGTGGTTCATCCTGGTCACGGGAATTACACTGGAACCTTGGTACATGCATTGGCCTATCATTTTGATAATTTGCCAATGAACAGCAGCGAACGTCCTGGATTAGTCCACAGAATTGATAAAGACACTTCGGGTTTATTAGTGATTGCTAAAACCGAAGCAGCTATGACACACCTAGCCAAGCAATTTGAGGCTAAAACTTCGGAAAGAGAATACGTAGCTTTAGTTTGGGGAAATGTAGTCGATGATAAAGGAACGATTGAAGGCAATTTAGCAAGACACTTGAAAGATCGCATGCAAATGGCGGTTTTTGCTGATCCCGAAATAGGGAAACCAGCAATAACGCATTATAAAGTTTTAGAGCGTTTTGGGTATGTAACGTTGATTTCGTGCCAACTTGAAACAGGAAGAACGCACCAGATTCGGGCACACTTAAAACACATAGGACATCCATTGTTTAATGACGAGCGTTATGGCGGTCATTTGATTTTGAAAGGAACTACGTTTACTAAATACAAGCAGTTTATCGACAATTGTTTTAAAGCGCTACCAAGACAAGCTTTACATGCTAAAACGTTAGGTTTTGTGCATCCTACAACTGGTGAACTGATGCGTTTTGACACAGAACTTCCGCAGGATTTACAGGATTGTATCGAGAAATGGCGAGGCTATTCAAAATCCCATGGTACAGACGAAGTAGAAGAATAAAATATGAGAAGCCCCGTATTGGGGTTTTTTTGTGGATTTAATCGTGGTACATTATATTTTGAAACTATTATTATAGGCTTGCAATAGCTTTTCAAAAAAAAGTCTCAAATTCTCTCGATTTTATTGGGAGAATGTGAGACTTCTTAGCTTAAATGCATCTCCATTGAAATTTAGGAAATGCTTTTGTGTGTATTATTTTTTATCTACTACAGGTCTATTTTCTCGATTGGCTAGTTCCCAAGCAGTTACAAAAGCAAATTGTGTTCTTTTAGCCAAAGCATCATACTCTATTTTGTCTGGACTGTCCGTAGGTTTATGATAATCAGCATGAACGCCATTAAAAAGAAAAACAGATGGTATTCCTAATTTAGCAAAGTTATAATGATCAGAACGCTCATAGAAATGGTTTGGATCTTTAGGATCATTGAACCTGTAATCTAAATCTAGTTTAGTGTAAGTGGCATTTGCAGTAGTACAAATAGCATCTAAATCTGTTGATAGACGGTCTGCGCCAATTACATAAACGTAGTTGTTACTTCCAGCATGTGCTTCATCACGGCGGCCTATCATATCGATATTAATATCAGTTATAGTATTGGCAATGGGAAACAATGGATTTTCAGAGTAATAACGAGAACCATGTAAGCCGTGTTCTTCGCCAGTAACATGAAGAAAAAGGATAGATCTTTTAGGACCATGTCCTGCTTTTTTCGCCATTTGGAATGCTTGTGCAATTTCTAATAATGCCACTGTTCCTGAACCATCATCATCTGCACCATTATAAATTTCTCCATTACGTGCTCCCACGTGATCGTAGTGCGCAGAAATTACCAATATTTCATTTGGTTTTTCGGAACCTTCGATAAAGGCCCAAATATTTTCAGAATCGGGCAGGTTCTCATTGTACTTGGCATTTAGGAATGCAGCTGGAATTTTTTGATAATAGTCAGCGGCAATAGTAGGATAGGGAATGCCGTTTGTCTTGTATTGATCAATAAGGTAAACACCTGCTTTTTTTTGTCCTGCTGAACCGGTCTCGCGACCTTCCATCTCGTCTGCAGCTACAATATACAAGTGAGTTTTTAATTCATCTGCGGTAATGCTATTCATGTATTTTGTAGGTTCAGTAACTGAGGTACTGATTTTTTGTGAGGTACAGCTACTCGTTAAAACGATAAGTATACCTAGTAAAGAAATTTTTTTCATGATTTTTTAATGTAAATTGATAAATGTATAAAGAGCAAAAAGTAATAATATAATAGAGACTAGTATGAAATTGATAAAAAATAGCAGGCTACATTTTATAAAGGAGATAAAGCGAGTTTCCCCATAAAAACGAAGGTGAGCCGGATAGAAATAATAAAACATCCATCCAATACCAATAAAATTAATTAGTATCTGTATGAAAGAAACGAGACTCGATTCTGAAAATGGAGTAAATGCTTTGTTTATCAGGAACAGCAACAAAAAGAGTAATAACAAAAAGGAAAAGTAATGTAAGGTGAAAATACCATGATCAAAGTAATACCAGCGTTTCTTATCGTGGAAAAGCCAGAGGGAAAAAGCAAAAATAGGCATGAATACAAAAAGGACTTTTGAAAAATTATGGATGAATGATTCTGTGAATTTTTTAAATAGGTCTCCTTTTGGGTTGTTGTCTAATACAATTTGGACTTTCCTGTTGGCCCAATAACTAAAATCAGATAATTTTTCCGACTCAGGTGCGTGTTTTTGTATCGAATCTAATTCTCGAACTGATTTATAGCTAAAATATTCCTCGTCAACAACAGCAATATTTTTTTTAATGGAATCTTTTTCTTCTTTTGAATCAGTTTGGTTCTTTTTAACCGAATCATTTTTGGTTATGGTATTCTGAAACGATTTGTTTTTGGTGGTAATGGTAGATTTCTTTTTGATAGTTTTTTCTGAAGAATTGATTTTACCAGGGAAAATAGCAATCAATAGAAAAGTGATAAAACTAATAAAAATATAAAGCCGAACCGGAGCTAAATAAGACAATCTTTTACCTGAGAGATATTCTTTGGTAAGTGCAGCTGGTTTGAACAATAAATTTTTTATGGTTCTCCAAAAAGCATTTTCGTAATGAGTTAGATCTTCAAAAAAATGAATAAAAAGGTGATGAAACGTTTTTCGGGTATCAGTATTTTCTTGTCCACAATTAGGACAGAATCTATTTTCGACCACATACCTGCAATTGAGACATGTTTTGTCGTTTCTCATTTTACTTTTAGACATAAAAAAAACAGTATAAATTCTAAATTTTTGTTGAATTTTAAGGTATAAAACTAACAAAAAAACGGAACTTATACTGTTTTATTAAAATATTTTTGATGTATTATTTCAACACATCTTTCAAGAAAGAATTCATACGCTCCCAAGAACGCTTGTCTGCTTTTGCATTGTAAGCAGCTCCTTTTGAGTTGTCATTTCCAGCTTCAGGATCTGTAAAAGCGTGAACCGAGTCAGCGTAATAAATCATTTCCCAATCTGCTTTCGTATCTCTCATTTCTTGCTGGAATGCTGTTACTTCAGCTGCAGGAACATATAAATCATCTGCACCATGAAGTACTAGAACTCGCGCTTTTATTACATTGTTTACTCGGGCTGCATCGCGGCCTAAACCACCATGAAACGATACGACTCCCTGAACTTTCAT
>JAYTBZ010000387.1:0-5361 GCA_043736705.1 Flavobacterium sp.
ATTAAAATTCCCCATGCTATCATCTACAAAAAGCCATTTGCTATCATCACTCCAGTTAAAACCAAAATCGCCATCAGAATAACTGTGATTTCTACCTTCTGGTAAAATCGTTCTTGTATTTTTGGTCGCCAAATTGTACACACGAACAATATTGCGATCTTCAACAAAAGCGATTTCTTTACCGTCAGGGCTAAATTTAGGCATAAACTCTTCCTTATCAGAAGGAATCAATTTTTCCTCTTTAATTAAGGTAGCCGAGTAAAAATAAGCTTCCTCTTTTCGTTCTACTTTGGCGGTATAAAGATCCCAACTTTCTCCTCGCTCTGAAGCATAAATAAGCGTTTTACTGTCCGGTGACCACTGCACATGGCGCTCTTGCTGCGGTGTGTTAGTGATTCTTTTAGTACTTCCACCGTCGGCATTGGTAACAAAAATTTCGCCTCTAGAAACAATTGCAATTTCTTTTCCGTTTGGACTTGGCACAAACTCTGAAATGGAACCAGCAATAGGTACGTTTTTCTCAATGTTTCCTTTGCCATCATTTTGAATCGTAATTTTTACTTTTTGTGGGCTTTGACCTTCCTTCAAAGTATAAATTTCACCGTCTTGCGAAAAGCACATGGTGTTGTCTTGTGCAACACTTAAATGTCTTACTGGGTTGTTCTTAAAAGTAGTTAAGGCCGTTGCTGTTTTAGCAGATAGGTTTTGCTTGAAAATATTTTGATTGCTACCGTCTGCTTCGCTCAAAAAGAAAATATTTTGATTGTCGTTGCTGTATACTGGCTCGCGGTCTTCGCCTTCGTAAGTGCTTAACTGAGTATACGTTTTTTTGTTGACATCAAATACCCAAATATCACGCGTTACACTGCTAGTGTGGTGTTTGCGTAAGGCATCTTCGTACCCTTTGCGGTCTTGAAAAACAATTTGATTACCAGCTGCGCTGTATCGAGCATATTCTATTCCGCCCTCGGTAACCAACACCGGTTTTCCGCCTGTTGCTGCAACTGTATATAGGTTTTGGAACAAACGCGGCGAGTAAAAATGTATGTTATTGTTGCTCGTTTGACGGCTAGAACCAAATAACACATTTTTACTATCAGGTGAAAAATCATACGGGTAATCAGCCGCTGAGTTAAACGTTAGTCGGGTAGGAGTTCCTCCAGTTACGGGTAGCGTAAACACATCAAAATTACCGTAGCGGTCACTAGCAAAAGCAATTTGCTTGCCATCTTTGCTCCATACGGGCATCATGTCGTGTCCTTCATGAATGGTAATAGGAACTGCATTACCGCCTTGGGCATTGACTACATAAATATCGCCTTTATAGCCAAAAGCAATGTTTTTGCCATCAGGAGAAAGTGCGGGATGGCGCAACCACAGGGCATCTTGTGCGAATGATACTGTGCTTGCTAGTAACAACAAGCCACAATATAGAGAAGATTTTAAATTCATAGTTTAATAAGAGTTTGGTTCATTATTTAGTAGCTTATTTTGAGATTTTGTTACAGGTCTACTTTGTTTTTTTGAGATTTGAAAAAGCAAAAAAGGAGAAGGCTTTTTTTAAGTTCAAGTATCGTTCATTGCCCAGCTTTGTATATAAATATAAGCTTAAAAGTGAAGGATTGTAGGGTTAAAGAAACGGAAAAAACTCCATAAAAAAAAGAGGACGTTGCATCCTATTGCTGTTCTGTCTTTTAAATTACGAAAAGGGCATACTATTTATGAAATGTACTTACTGTCTGCCTTGGTAGATTTAAAAGGAGTTTTATTGTTCGTCTTGCGCGCGCAACAACTCTAGCTGTTAGCGGCAGTTTTATTGTTCATAGTATTCAAAAGCGTCAATTATGTCTAAATATACTCCGTCAAAATTTGAATCTATTATTTTTTTTAGGTACGAATTGTTGTTACCATAAATAATGTTCTGCCATTCTGTATTCCAATATTTTACTTTGTAATTTCCTGCCCAATTTGGGTTTTCGGGATCTAACCAACTTGGTTTATTTGTATTCCAACTCGGTTGCCAATAATATCTATAATTTTCTGCTTCGCCAATAGAAATATAAGAAAGGATTAATCTTTTTCCACCATTAGCTTTGTTTTTTAATTGTGTAATTTCTGAACTTGTAAATTGTGCATTGTCTTTAAAAAACAAGTCCATTATGAGTAAATCATAGTTGGTTGATGTAACAGCTGTAATAAATTCACTTTTTGATGTGAAATTTGTAGGATTGATTAGATACAAGAAATTTTTTACTTGAGATAAATTATTGACAACTACATTGTTTTCTTGATATATTGAATTAGCAAAGGTAGGTATGTTATTAAGCTCTCTTTGATTTGCTGAAAAAGATATATATCCAGCATTAAAGTTTTCAAGATAAGAATTTGCCATTTTTGATTGAGTAGAACAATAGTCAGTTACTAAAATGGTTTTGCCTACGTTCTTTGAAATATTTAATAGTTCTCTCAAGTAATTATTGTCTATCGAAGAAGTTGCTTGGTCGTCATTGTCATAACCATAAAACAAGTCTTCTTGCCCATTGGCATCTATTGCATTTAGGTAATCTGTATGAGGTTGTCCGGAAATATGACCATTGCTACTTACTAACTCTATTCCGTTTTGAGGAACAATAAGGAAATTTGGTTTTATTGCTTTCGAGTATTGACTGATTCTGATTACAAACTCTCTCATTTTTTGTTTGAATTCGGTTTCGTTGTCAAGATTATTATCATCTTTACTACAAGATGAAAATGAAAATATTAATGTTGCTAAAATAAATGTCTTGAATTTCATATGTATCTTATCTTTTTTTAGGACGAGCGGTTATGTAAAATTACCCACATGCTGTGCGAGTGTCTTTGACTTCGCACTCATTCCTATATGCCGTTCCAACTTTATTAAACTCATTATTCATTGTATTTGGTAAAATTATTCAAATTTACAACATCAACAATAGGAGTGTCTGCCTTTTTCTATTTTCAGTAATCCTGAATCGGAAACATAATTACTGGCACTGGAATAAATTTAATGAAAAGCTTTCTCGCCAGTTCGAGCCCTAACAGGATTCAGGTGAATATAATCTAGCTTTGTCCACATAAACTTGTTGCTGAAAACTTCTTCAGGATGATTGCCATATTGCCACAACTGATAATTTTATTTCTAGAATGATTTTCGATTGCCAATTTAAAGCGTTACAACATCCAATCTCTTCTACTTTCAGGACTATTTTGAATTTTCTCTAAAATTGATTTCGCTGTAAATTTTTTAAAATCTCTAATTAAGTCAGATAGTGTTGCTTCTTGTGATTGTATTATCATATGGATATGATTACTCATTATAACAAATCCGTACAAAATCATTCCTTTATTCTGGATGCAATAATCTAAACTTTCAATTATTACATCTTTATAAGTTTGTCTTGTAAAAGCATCAATCCAATCTACAACGGTGAAAGTAATAAAATGCGGTAAAGTTTGGTCTCTTATTTTATATCCTTCTGACATTTCTTTATATCAAATATAATAATTTATCCTACAAGAAAAAAATTGTGTTTGTTGCCTATTGGATTGGGTGCGAAGTCGGAGACATTCGCACAGCAGCCCAGAATTTAAATAACGTTTTTTTTTAACACTGCTAGCAGCTGGGGGTCGGAAGCATTTTATATTTTTAAATTTATGCCAAATATTTCTTTGATTGCCCATAAAATTACAACTACTAAAAAACTTGATATTAGTTTGTTTTCTGAAATAAGCTTCCAAAATCTCAATATTATAGAATTTGCTTTTAACTCATTATTTGGATTTGCAGTTGTGCTATTTGTTATCGGATTATTAGAAAAATTATTTGATGATTGATTTCCATAATTATTACCGCCAATATAATTTTTAGCTATAACAGTAGGTTTATCTTTTTCTAATTCTTTATCATTTATGAATTTTTCATATTTTAAATGTCCGCCTTTCTCTTTGGCTAAAATACCTTTTTGAGTAAGTTCAAACCAATTAGGTTCTTTTGATATATATTTAAAATAACTAAGCTTATTTCCTAATGTAACTAGTTTATCACAAAATTCAAGGAAATCATATTTTTCAGTTTCGGTTGGGAGTATGTGTTTTTCGTATAGAATATTGTTAGCACAATTAGGTTCAGCAATTTCAGCTTCAACTATTAAAATGTCTAAATATTTATACAAATCTTTTTCTGTTTTCATATGTTGTTTTTTCTAAACTGAGGCATAACGTCTCGTGGCTTGCAGAAGTTGGGGATTTGGTTAGCCTAAACTTTCGGTAAAACACTGACCACAAAAATACAAAACAATGTGCAAGTCAAGACCAAAACCCCAATTTTTGCAAACCGCTGTTACCAGCAGTTTTTTTATTTATTCTTCTTCCCAAAGTTTTTCAAATAATCTTGGACAAATTTTCCTCATAGTTTCAGGTTCTTCTTCTTCCCAAGTAAATTCAAAGTTTGGATAATTTCCTTCGTTTGTTACAAAATCATCAGAAATGTAATCATAAAGTTCAGCTCCAGTAACTTTTTCAAATGCAGTTAAAGCAACATACCAAAATCCTTCAAAATCATAATATTCTTCTCCTTCAATGACTTCTGAAATTAAACTATCTGGATTTTCTTTTGCTTTATAATAAGTTTCCTTACCTCTAGAGATTAACCAATTTCTAAAATATTCGAAACTATCATCTGAACAACCTCCATTCATTATGTAAGCAGCGCACCAAACTTCCGAGTTATATGTGTCAAACAAAAGTTTATCTGTTCTTAATCTGAATCCAATTATTTCTTTTGGAGTTAGTTTTTTTAAATAATTTACCAAAAATTTTTCTTGACTATCTTGGTCTTTAAATTTCTCCAATGACAATGAAATAATTGACCAAAATATGTTTTCGTCTAACATTTCAGAAGTTTTTTCAATATTTTGGTTAGTTGGTTTATTGTCTTTTTTATTAAGTTTTAATAGTTCAAGAAGTTTTTTAAATAATTCCATATTTGATTTTTATATATTTTTTTAAGTTTCTTTTCTCGTAAAATTGCTGGTAACGTCAGTCTGTGAAAAAACCTCCCCAAAACCACCCATTCTAACCGGATAAACTAAGTTTCATTTCACTTTATTCATTTCTCAAATATATTAAAATAATCTTACAAATTGTGTTTTTAAAAAACGACTTTGTAAAAATTATCCGTCTTAAATAGCCCCGATAGCAGCGAAAATCCTTTGCGTTGGTGGTAGCCAAAAGCAAAGATTGCAGCGCATAGCGGGAGTGCATGCCTGCTGAAAAATGGCTGATCTGCTCCAAAAAAAACCTGCAAGTCCCGATACTTCGGGGTCGCTTGCAGGTTTACTC
>JAYTBZ010000388.1:0-2455 GCA_043736705.1 Flavobacterium sp.
CGAAAAATTCAAAAAAAGCGACACTGTAGATGTCGCCTATTTTGAACCGTATTATTTGAAAGACTTTATGATTACGACTCCAAAGAAATAATTTAATTAGATTAAATTGTCTGGGGATGATTCTCTTACATAAGGCTGAATGATAATTCCAGCAGCATCAAACGCCAGTTTGCAGCTTTCTAAAGTTTCAGAGAAAACGACACCATAATCTTCATTATTTGCCCATGGTCTCACCGCAATTTGAATGGCATTATCAGTTAAGTTTTTTACAGAAACTTCTGCAACAGGAGTGTGAAGCACTTTTGGATTATTTTTTAAAATAGCAGTAATTATTTCTTTCACTTTTTTAATATCCGTATCATAGGAAATAGCGATCGTCAAATCAGCTCTTCTAATTTTTTGCAGAGAGTAATTGATAATGTTTCCATTAGACAAAGCCCCATTGGGTACAAAAATAGTTTGATTGTTAGCAGCAATTAGTTTCGTTACAAATATTTGTATTTCGCTGACCGTTCCTATTACTCCTTGTGCTTCAATAGTATCATTAACCTTAAAGGGTTTAAAAAGAATTATCAACATTCCGCCTGCAAAATTCGATAAAGAACCTTGAAGTGATAAACCAACAGCAAGTCCCATTGCACCCAGAATAGCAACAAATGATGAAGTTTCTATTCCCAACTTTGATATGAATGTTACAAATAATAGGACTTTTAAAACCCAGAGTAAAATATCAGCAAGAAATTTGGTCAAAGTAGGATCTAAATTTCTTTTAATCATTAGTTTCCTAATGAATCTATTAATAAGCCTAATGGCATAAAGGCCAACGAATAAAATCAGACATGCTGAAATAAATTTCGGGGAATAATCAATCAATACAGCAATAAAGGTATTGGCATGATTTGTTAACTGGTCAGGGATGAAAGTCATTTGGGATCTAATAAAAAACCTTCCCGAAAAGAGAAGGTTGTGTTTGAAGTGCAAAAATACAATTAATTTATTTTCTTGTAAACTAATCTGCGTCTTCTTCTATATTATTTGTAGTTTCTTTAAGTTGTTCTTTTGAATCAATTGCGCCATCATGTGCTAGAGCACTCGCTTTTTCAGCAATATGTTCAACAGCATCAGCTCCAGTGTTTTTTGTTTCAGTTACTAATTCTTCTACTTTTTCAGTTGCAGCCATTGTTTTATCTTTTACTGAATCTACCACATCACTTAGTGTATTATTTCCATTATCAGTTTTGTTATTGATGGTTTCTTCTGTTTGATCTGCAAAGTTTTCTGCTTTATCTACAATTGGAGCTGCAGTCTCTTTGACTTTATCGAATGTTTCTGATGCAAAAGTCTCTACTTTTTCTATGTAAGGAGCTGCAGTTTCTTTCGCTTGTTCAAATGTTTTTTCAGCAAAAGCCTCTGCTTTTTCAAGATATGGAGTTGCTGTTTCTTTTGCTTTTTCAATGGTCTCTTCAGCAAATGCTTCCGCTTTCTCGAGATAAGGAGCTGCAGTTTCTTTAGCTTGTTCAAATGTGGTTTCCGCTTTTTCAGCTAAATCGCTTGCAGTCTCTTTGGCTGAGCCAAATAAATTTTTTAAAAATGAAGATAGTCCCATGGTATTTTTATTTGATTAGTCTTACAATATTAGACAATTTTTTATTAGGTTGGTTTAATGCATCGTTAATAATTTTGTGAAAATCAGTATTTTCCATTTTGTGCTTACTATTGTATAGTTGATAAATTGTGGTTTTAAACGGATAGTTGTTGCCAACAAATAATGCACTCTTTATTTTGAATAATAATGACTTCACTTAACTCGACTTTATAATATGAAAATGTCTGCTGCAAATGCTACTCCAATTACTAATATGGTGTGTATAAAAAAAGCGTTTCAATCGAAACGCTTTTTCAAATATATTAAAATTGAACTATTCAAGTTCGAACGTTAATTTTAGATTTACTCTATACTCTGTGATTTCTCCTCCACTTACGGCTGCACTTTGGTCCTGAACATATACAGATCGTATGTGGTTAATGGTTTTAGCTGCCTTTGCTACTCCTTTTTGAGTGGCATCTTCCCAACTAATAGTTGAGCTTGATAATACTTCAATTACTTTTAATACTGACATAATTTCTATGTGTTAAGTTAAGTATTAAATGTACCTCTTTTATTTAAAATGGCAATTTTTTTCACATAACTATAACATATTCAATTAATTGTAATTTTTTATTATACTTATGCGTTTACGGCTTCCACTTTAATGGCCTCATCGTTCAGCATGCTTTTTAACATGTTTTCAATACCACTTTTTAAAGTAAATGTTGAGGACGGGCAACCGCTACATGCACCTTGAAGAATTACTTTAACAGTTTTATCTGTTTCGTTATACGAATCGAATGCAATATTTCCACCGTCTGCTTGAACAGCTGGTTTTACGTATTCCTCTAATATATTGATGATTTG
>JAYTBZ010000389.1:0-12067 GCA_043736705.1 Flavobacterium sp.
CTTCGGCTTCTGTTTCGGCATCTTTCCAATGGAAAACTATTTCAGGCTCTTTATTTTCGAATTTATTTAATAAATCTTTCATTTGTTGCGATATGTTTATTTTTGGCAAATATAAAAAAAGGAATTATGCGAAATGTTTATTGTTTTAAAAATATATAAAAAGATTGTATGTCTATTATTTACCCAATAAAGCATCTTTTAAATCCTTATCAACTGGATTGTCTGACAGCCAAATCCCATAAAATGCTTTTTTGAATTCAATGCCTTTAATATTTCCTTTGTAACTTTTGTTTTTTGTAATCCAAAGCGATTCATCAAGAGAGTTGAAAGTTAATTCAAAGATGTCACCAATTTTAGTGTCTTCGGTACTTAATAATGCTTCAAGTTCCGTAATTTCTTTGTTGAATTTTAGCATTCCCTCTGCACCTACTGATTTTTCCATACCTTTTGCTAAAGCTTTTGATAACTTTTTAGAGCTAATCAAAGAGGAAGTAATGTGCAATGTGATTGCCATTTCAGTCTCGCTATTTAAAATTTGCTGTGCATCTGAAGAATATTTAGTGAGATATAAAGCTTGAACATAAAGATCTGTAAAAAATTTTGAGCGTTCTCCTACGCCGTTCAGAGCTAATGTTTTGCCTTTAAACTCTAATGTTCTGGGAATTTGTACACCGTTAACTACAAAGTTCTGTTGAGCATTAGCGTTGGTAAATTGTAATACTATTACAAGGGTGATTAATGATACTAGTTTTTTCATAAAATAAATTTTAGGTGTTAAATTATAGAACAAATGTACTGAACAATTTTAAATCAGTTGCAGTAATAAAAATAGGGATTCAATAATTAAGTAATGAAATTTGGGCTTCAATTGGTCAAATATTCAAAATTAGTAAGGAATATATCAATTCTGATAAATAACTCCAGAGCTGTGGTCTTTCAAAGCCCCTGTTACACTACTCAAAACATTAATCTCTTGTCGTAATTTCAACACACCAAGTAATGCAAAAATCAACGCTTCTTTGAATTCTAAAATTTCAGCAGATGGAATTGTGATTTTTATTTTAGGTAAGTGAAATTGTATTCTTTCGATAAGAAAATCATTGTAAGCGCCACCACCTGTAATGAATAGACTTGCGTTTTTGGTAGGTAAAGCCATTGCAATCTGCATTGCTACATGTTCTGTGAATGTATTTAAAAAGTCTTCAATAGGTAAAGAATAGCTATTCATAATAGGCAAAATAGTTTCTTTTACAAATTCGAATCCAAGTGATTTTGGATGTTTTCTTTGGTAGAACGTGACTTCGTTCAGTTTATTTAGCAAGGAGTTAGTGCAAATTCCTGTTCTCGCAATTGCGCCTTTATCGTCATAATCCAAATCCAATTGATTGGCATAATAATTTAAAACAGTATTTACTGGCGAAATATCAAATGCTATTCGGTTTCCGTTCAGTTCAAAGGAAACATTAGAAAAGCCACCTAGATTCATACAATAATCGTATTGTGGAAATAAAATTTGATCACCAATAGGCACCAAAGGAGCGCCTTGGCCCCCAAGTTGCACATCTTGAACTCTAAAATCACAAACTACAGTTTGATCTATTTCTGCGGCAATTTGCGGTAAGTTGCCAATTTGCAGGGTAAGACCGTCTTGTGGTTGGTGTAAAACAGTGTGTCCGTGAGAGCAAACAGCGTCAAGGGTTTTTATGTTGTTTTTTTTGATAAAATTTAAAATAATTGAACCTAAATATTGCGTGTAGTCTTGATTCAGTTTTTCGAGCGCTGTATTCTTGAATGATACTGCTATTTTTAATTTGTTTAACCAGTCAGTGGTGTAGGGTATGGTCTCAGATTGAAAGATTTCAAATTCCCATTTATTATTTTGGATAGTAAAGTCAATGTGTGCCAAATCAACGCCGTCAAGCGAAGTTCCAGACATGACTCCTATTACGGTATACTTTTCTTTAAACATAGTCTAAATTTACGAAAACGTTTGAAATCTGATATTTAATAATTACTTTTGTGTTCAAATTTAAGAACTTTTAATTTACATCAAAAATATGGATTTTAATCTAACCGAAGAACATTTAATGATTCAACAAGCCGCTAAAGATTTTGCAGTAGCAGAATTATTACCTGGTGTTATTGAGCGTGATGAACATTCAAAATTTCCAACTGAGCAAGTGAAAATGATGGCCGATTTGGGTTTTATGGGAATGATGGTAGATCCTAAGTATGGTGGGTCAGGTTTAGACAGTATCTCTTATGTTCTTGCTATGACTGAAATTGCAAAAATTGATGCTTCCTCAGCTGTAATCATGTCGGTAAACAACTCTTTAGTTTGTGCAGGTCTTGAAAAATACTGTAATGAAGAGCAAAAAATGAAATATTTAGTGCCGCTTGCTAAAGGGGAAGTAATTGGTGCTTTTTGTTTGTCTGAGCCAGAAGCAGGTTCTGACGCAACTTCACAAAAAACAACAGCCATAGATAAAGGGGATTATTATTTGTTAAACGGAACAAAAAACTGGATAACAAATGGGGCTTCAGCATCTACTTATATTGTAATTGCACAAACAGATATTGAAAAAAAACACAAAGGAATTAATGCTTTTATTGTTGAAAAAGGTTGGGCAGGATTTGATGTTGGTCCAAAAGAAAAGAAAATGGGGATTAGAGGTTCTGATACACATTCATTAATGTTTACCGATGTTAAGGTTCCTAAAGAAAATAGAATTGGCGCAGACGGATTTGGATTTGCTTTTGCAATGAATGTTTTAAACGGTGGTAGAATCGGAATTGCATCTCAGGCTCTGGGAATTGCAACTGGAGCTTATGAAATCGCACTGAAATATTCTCACGAAAGAAAAGCATTTGGGAAAGAAATTTTCAACCATCAAGCGATTGCTTTCAAACTGGCTGATATGTATGTAAAAGTAACTGCAGCCAAATTATTGGTGATGAAAGCAGCTTGCGAAAAAGATGAAGGTAAAGATATCGCACATTCTGGTGCAGTGGCAAAATTATATGCCTCTGAAATTGCTTTAGAAGTAGCAAACGAGGCGGTTCAAATTCATGGTGGTAACGGTTATGTTGCTGAATATCATGTTGAACGTATGATGCGTGATTCTAAAATTACCCAAATTTATGAAGGTACATCTGAAATACAACGAATTGTAATTTCAAGAGGACTAGTTTCTTAAAAAAAAATAAAAACGTATTGAAAACCCTTTCCAATCTATATTGGAAAGGGTTTTGTTTTTTTAATATATTTACTAAAAGATTTACTTTTATGTATGAAGAATTAAAATATTGGTATTTGCGCGATCACAACTTATTCCGAACGTTGAGTTTTGGACAAATTAGACAATTGTGTATTATTACCGGTTTTAAAAAAGCCCAGAAAGGTGAAGTTATTTATTTTTCGTCATCGGATATACCAAGAATTTTTTTGTTGAAAAAAGGAAATATAAAAATTGTTGCCATCGACGAAGACGGCAATGAAACGATTAAAGATATTATTCAAAAAGGGGATTTATTTGGAGAACTGACTTTGGAAGCCGAAAGCAAGTCCAATGAATATGCAAAAGTACTTTCGGACGATGTGGCCATTTGTAGTTTTTTAATGTCGGATTTTGAAGATTTATTGTTACGAAATCCAAATTTGGCTTTGTCTTATACCAAGTTCGTAGGGCTTAAACTGAAACGAATTAAGAATAGTTATTCTAATTTGATTTCTAAAGACGCAAAAACAAGATTGTTTCAGTTTCTGAAAGATTGGGCTGAAAAAGAAGGTAAAAAAATAGAAAATAAAGTAGTAATTGAAAATTATCTAACTCAAAATGATATTGCGCAAATTATATGTACTTCAAGACAAACTGCGACTCTATTGCTGAATGAAATGGAAACGAATGGCACCATCATTTACAGCAGAAAAGAAATAATTATAATGGATATCAATTCATTATAATTATTTTATTAAAACTGTAACATAGCCGACAAATCCTTTCGAAATTCCACTGTAGTTTTACAGCATAAAAATGTAACACTATGAAAAAAGTAATTTATTTGGTTTTATTTGTAATTGGATTATCTGTTCAAGCTCAAAACAGTTTGCCAAAATTAGCAACAGAAATCGCACCCTTACTAATTGGAGAAAAAATTCCGAACGTCACTGTAAAATCTTTAGAAAATACAGCCGTGGACTTAATGGAATTAATCGCAAAAAAAAGAACTATTTTAGTTTTTTATCGTGGAGGTTGGTGTCCGTATTGTAATGCTCATCTAGCAGCATTAGGAGAAGCCGAAAAAGAATTAGTGAACTTAGGATACCAAATTATTGCAATAAGTCCAGATGCTCCTAAAAGTTTAAAAATTACGGATGATAAAGAAAAATTAAATTATTTGTTATTGTCTGACAGTACAGGTGAATTGTCAAAAGCGGTGGGAATTGCTTTTCAAGCTCCAGAGAATTATATAACTACTATCACTAAAGGTTCCGAAGGAGTAAATAGTTCTTTTTTACCTGTTCCAGCGGTGTTTATTTTAAATACAAATGCTGAAATTGAGTTTGAACACATCACACCTAATTTTAAAAACAGAATTTCAAATGATTTGTTGATTGCCGTTGCAAAATCTTTGTATAAATAATCATGAAAAAGTTTCTATTTATTTTAACCGTATTGTGCACGCTTTCAGTTTTTTCGCAAAAGGAAAATAAACGATTTGCCCATTTTAATCTTGAAAAAAATATAGCAATTCAAGGATATGATCCCGTGTCTTTTTTCAAACAAAGCAAAGCAGTTAAAGGGAAAAAAGAAATAGTAGCAACACATGAAGGTGTTGTTTATTATTTTTCGATACCAGATAATAAAGAGTATTTCTTAAAGAATCCTTCAAAATTTGAACCGCAATATGGTGGTTGGTGTGCTTTTGCCATGGGAGATTCTAATGAAAAAGTGGCTATAAATCCAGAAACTTTCAAAATAATCAATGGGAAGTTATATTTGTTTTACAATGCTTTCTTCAACAATACATTGAAAAGTTGGAATAAAGAGGAAGCTGGATTGATGATGAAGGCCGATGCGAATTGGAGTAAAATAGTTAAATAAAGAAGGAATTATGAAATCAGTTGTTTTCTCCTGGATAATAAGACTTGTTGTGGCTGTGATTTTAGTACAAACGCTGTACTTCAAATTTACGGCTAGCGAAGAATCAGTATATATTTTCACAGCTTTAGGCATTGAACCTTATGGTAGAATTGGTACAGGAATTGCGGAGTTGATTACGGCGATTTTGATTTTAATACCCAGAACTTCATTATTAGGCGCAATAATGGGATGTGGCGTTATGATTGGTGCAATTTTTACTCATATACTCATACTTGGTATTGAAGTAAAAAATGATGGTGGTACACTTTTTATTTTGGCACTAATTACGTTTCTTTGTTGTGTTACTTTAGTTGTTAAGGATAGAACTAAACTAATGAACTTGTTGAATTAAAACTTAAATATGCTAATACCTTCTATTAATAATAGCTTAAACGAACTAATTGATTTGCTGAATCAATTGTCACAAAATGAATATTCAAATTCTTGTGCAGAATTAAGTAATGCAACAATTGGGGAACATACCAGACATATTATTGAGATGTTTCAATGTTTAGAAAATCAATATGATTTGGGTATCGTGAATTATGATAAAAGAGAACGAAATATTCGCATTCAAACGGATACCGTTTTTGCTATTGAAAATATTGTTTCAATTCAACAAAATTTAGACAAAAAAAATAAAAATATCGAGTTGTTGCAAATTATTGATGGCGAAGAAATTCGTATTGAAAGCAACTATTTTAGAGAGTTACTTTATAATTTAGAACATTGTATTCACCATCAAGCGCTAATAAAAGTCGCTATATTACAATGTGAAACAGTGACAATTGATGCTAATTTTGGCGTAGCCAGATCTACCATAGAATATAGAAATCAATGTGCACAGTAAGTTTTGTACAATCGAATGATTCTATTATCATTACTTCAAATCGGGACGAAAAAACAGTAAGGCCCAGCGCTATTCCACCAAAAACGTATAGTGTAAATGGGAAGACTCTAGTTTTTCCAAAGGATCCAAAAGCAGGAGGAACATGGTTTGTAGCAAATGCTGACGGAACTATTTTAGTGCTGTTGAACGGTGCCAATGAAAAACATCAAGTGCAACTTCCTTATGAGAAAAGTCGTGGGTTGATCGTTTTAGAATTGATTAGCAGCGATTCACCAAGGCATTTTTGGGATCAAATCAAATTAGATTTTATCGAACCTTTTACCATAGTATTGTTTCAAAAGCAGGAGCTCTTCCAATTGCGTTGGAACGGAAAACAGAAAGAGATTATTACTTTGGATGTAAATAAAAATCATATATGGTCTTCAGCGACATTATATCCAGAAGTAGTTCGGGAACAACGTGCTAGTTGGTTTCATACCTTTATGGATCAAAATTCTGAAATTTCAGAGTTAAAAATGTACGATTTTCATCGCTACACCGAAGAGGGGAACGATGAAAATGGCTTAGTTATTAATAGAAATGACGAAATGAAAACGTTAAGTATCACGCAAGCCGTGATAGAGCAAAACAAAGTCAGTATCTTGCATTATGATTTGATTGCCCAACAAGAATTTTCGACCTCATTTATCACTGTTTAAAAAACACATTTTGAAACTATTTTTTCATAAAATTACGCACTGGGAATATTGGCCTTTTCAGATTGTGTATATCCCAATTTATTTTTTATGGTCCTATTACTCTATTAAGGCCAAATCTATTTTTTTCTTTAACGCATCGAATCCAACTATAAAAAATGGTGGTTTTATGATGGAGTCTAAAAAAGAAATCTATAATTTGATTCCACAGCAGTATTATCCTAAAACCGAGTTAATACGTGAAGGAACTGCAATTGACGTCGTTATAAATACCATTGAAGCTACAAAAATTAACTATCCCTTTATTGCAAAACCAGACATTGGGCTTCGCGGTTCTGGCGTAAAAAAAATTAATACCGCTCAAGATTTAAAAGAATATGCTGAAAAAGCAAATTTCAATTACATAGTACAGGATTTGATTCCATACGAGAATGAAATAGGAGTTTTCTATGTGCGTTATCCGCATGAAAAAGCAGGCAGAATCACCGGAATAGTTTCTAAGGAATTTTTGATTATCACCGGAAACGGTTTTTCTACTGTAGAAGAATTAATCAAAGAAAATCCGCGATACGAACTGCAATTAAAGGTTTTAAAACAAGAATATGGTACAAAGCTGATGGATATTCTCCCAAAAGGAGAAAAATTAAATTTGGTGCCGTACGGGAATCATGCTCGTGGAGCAAAATTCATTGATGGAAGTCATTGGATAACACCAGAACTAACACAAACCATTAACGAGATGTGTTTGCAAATTCCTGGTTTCTACTTTGGCAGATTGGATGTGATGTACCATACAATTGAAGAATTAGAACGAGGATTGAATTTTTCAGTAGTGGAGCTTAATGGCGCTGCAAGTGAACCCACACACATTTATGACCCAAAACATTCTTTGCTTTTTGCATGGAAAGAACTCGCACGTCACATTACCTATATGTATGAAATAAGTGTGGCAAACCATAAAAATGGCGCTACTTATTTATCGCACAAGGATGGAATGAAAGAGTATAGAATGCACCTAGAACAGAGTAGTAAAATTGTAAATTTCTAATATCATGAAGGCATTAAAGAACATTTTTGTTGGTTTTTTAGTGAGTTTTATTGGTTCTATACCGTTGGGATATTTAAATGTTATTGGTTTCGAGATCTATTCAAAACTAGGAATGAACAGTTTAATTTTCTTTTTGTTAGGAGTGATTTTTGTAGAAATGTTTGTGATTTATTTCACTTTAATTTTCGCAAAACAGTTGGTCAATAATAAAAAATTAATGAAAATTATTGATTTTTTTGCCATTTTCTTTCTGTTAATTTTAGGGTATTCTTTTTATGCTAGTGCCAATCAAACAATGGAACAGCAAGGTGTTTTAGAAAAATATGCGATGTATTCTCCTTTCCTGATTGGTATATTTTTAAACTGTATCAATTTTCTTCAATTACCATTCTGGACTGGTTGGAATCTCTATTTGATGAATGGGAATTATATTTCCATTGTAAATAAGCTTAAACTGTATTATGTTTCAGGGACTTTAATAGGTACATTTTTTGGGATGATGACTTTAGTTTTGATTCTAAACGTCTTGTCTCAAAACACTACTAGCTTTTCTAAATATGTCATACCTGTCGTTATTCCTTTGTTTTTTGTGATTTTGGCTTTAGTTCAAATGGTTAAAGTCTACAGAAAATATTATCGAACTACAACCAACATATAAAAGTTTAGGTATCCTTGCTGTAAAATATAAACCTTATTTATCCTAAAAAAAGTATTTGTATTTCCTTTTTCTGATTTTTTTATCTGCTAACATCGTACGTAATTACTCAAACGATAGTGAAGTTTGATATAACTATTGAAGTTCTATATAAAGTCATAGAAAATGACACTATCGAGACTAAAAATCATAATGCTTTAAATAACCTTTAAGAAACTGCCTTGTTCATTTCGTAAGCCAGAATAAAATAGTCATTATTGTTGAAATGAAAATCCCCAATAATTATCCATTTTAGTTTTTCGACATGTGCTTTTGTTGAAGGTATATTGTTTTTATTGATAAAAGTCAAAGCTAATGGATATTTTTTAAGCATATGTATCCTCATGAATTCAAAAAGTGGCGTTATTAATCCACTTCCGCGATATTCTTTATGAATGCTAATAGGTCCGTACTGAAAACTATTGGTCAGCGTAATGTCAAATTCTAGAAATTTTAATGTAGGAAGTAATGTAGTCATATAATCAAAAATGGGCCATTGTTTGTAAAACCCCCAACTTCCTGCAAAAATGTATGCAATAATTTTGTTTGCGTCCTTAGCAACAAACAATTCTTGTTTTTGAATAACTTCATGTAGTTGTGGGATTGTAAATGGTGTCGTTACAAATCCAGCAGTCTTTTCGGCCTCAGTTAGATTTGATACAAGATATAATTCTTGCAAGGCCAATACACCATCAACGTCGCTGATTTGAGCAATTTCGAATGTTATTTTTTCTGTCATCTTGGAATAGTTTAGAGATATGATATTTCAATCAAAAATAGCAAATTTTACTAGATTTTTTAAATTTTGAAGGCGCAACAATCTTGATGCCCAGCAGTACTTTTATATTGTTTTTGTTTATTTTTGTATCATGAAAAATATTATTATTACAGGAACTAGCAGAGGAATTGGGTTTGAATTGGCGTCGCAGTTTGCTAAAGCTGGTCATCAAGTATTAGCCATTTCTAGAAACATTCCACAAGCTTTATTAAGTAATGAAAACATTTGTTGTCTTTCAGTAGATTTATCAAATGAATCGGAATTGAATAAAGTAAATGTGTTTCTTTCCAAGTCTTGGAAACAAGTTGATGCTGTTATCCATAACGCAGGAAGTTTAATGTTGAAACCCTTTTCAGAGACGACACAGAAAGATTTTGAAAATATCTATAAAGTAAATGTTTTTGGAGTAGCTAATTTGACTCGAATTTGTTTGCCTTATTTACAAAAAGGAAGCCACGTAGTGACAATAAGTTCTATGGGAGGCATTCAAGGAAGTTTAAAGTTTGCTGGATTAGCAGCATATAGTTCGAGTAAAGGAGCTGTAATCACCTTGTCAGAATTATTAGCAGAAGAATACAAAGAGCGTGGGATTTCCTTTAATGTTTTAGCTTTGGGTTCTGTGCAAACGGAAATGTTAGAAGAAGCTTTTCCAGGCTATGAAGCGCCCATATCAGCGAGTGAAATGGCAAATTATATTTATGATTTTACTTTGACTGGAAATAAATATTTCAACGGCAAAGTCTTGCAAGTTTCTTCTACCAATCCGTAACTATAATTCATAACTACTTTGAGCGAAACCCTAGCTAGATATATTCCTGAACATGCGGTAAAACCCGTTTTTGAACTTATTGTCGCCAATCAAGTTCATCTTAAGATTGTCAACGAGCGCCAGACTCGACACGGTGATTATCGAAAAGGACTCAATGGGAAGCATGAAATCACGGTCAATTCAAATTTAAATAAATACAAGTTTTTGATAACCTTGATTCATGAAATTTCTCATTTGGTTGCTTTTGAAAAATTTGGGAGACACATCAAACCTCATGGGAATGAGTGGAAGTATTCTTTTCAACGGTTGATGATTCCTTATATTCGACCAGAAATTTTCCCGAATCATTTGTTGCCTTTGTTAGCTCGACATTTCAAAAATCCGACAGCCAGTAGCGATACCGATGCTACTTTGGCATTAGCATTAAAACAATTTGATCAGCAAAATGATAAAAATTATGTATTTGAAATTCCGTACGGAAGTGTTTTTCGAATTCAAAACGGAAAGATATTCAAGAAAATAGCCGTAAGAACCAAGCGTTTTGAATGTCTAGAAATGAGTTCTGGAAAAACATATTTATTTAATCCAAACGCTGAGGTAGAATTATTGAAATCAAGTTAGCGTTACTCCTTCAAATAGGCTTCTCGCACTTTTTTGAATAAATTAGAAGAATAAACAAAAGCTACAACGGCTTCATTATCGGTTCTAAAAATTTCTTCTTTGCTTCCTTCCCACGCTTTTAAGCCATCTTTTAGGAATAAAATTTTCTCGCCAATTTCCATCACAGAGTTCATATCATGTGTATTTATGACTGTTGTGATGTTATATTCTTCGGTAATTTCCTTAATTAAATTATCAATTAATATAGCGGTATTTGGATCTAAACCCGAATTGGGTTCGTCACAAAATAAGTATTTTGGATTGTTTACAATAGCACGCGCAATAGCAACTCTTTTTTGCATTCCTCCAGAAATCTCTGATGGTAATTTTTTGTGAGCATCAGTCAAATTGACTCTTTTTAACACAAAGTCAACACGTTCTTGAATTTTTGCATTGTTGTCTTTGGTAAACATTTTTAAAGGAAATCCCACGTTCTCTGCAACTGTCATGGAATCAAATAAAGCACTTCCTTGGAATACCATTCCGATTTCAGTTCGTAAATCTCGTTTTTCATCTGGATTTAGCTCAGAGTAAATGCGTCCATCAAAACATATTTGTCCTGACTCTGGAGTATGTATTCCCAAAAGACTTTTTAGCATCACCGTTTTTCCAGATCCACTTTGTCCTATAATTAAATTTGTCTTTCCTGTTTCAAATACAGTAGAAACCCCTTTAAGAATTTTCACACCAGCAAATGATTTTTCTATATTTTTTACTTCTATCATGATCCTAATAACAACTGCGTTAATATATAATTGAAAAGTATGATGGTTACTGATGTCCAAACAAATGAAACAGTACTGGCGCGTCCTACTTCGAGTGCGCCACCTTTCATATAGTAGCCATGAAATGAAGGGATCGTTGCTAGCAACATGGCAAAAATCAATGTTTTTATGAAAGCATATACGATATGAAATGGTATGAATTCCATTTGTGCTCCGTTTATAAATTCATCACTTGAGGTAAAACCACCATACACACCTGCCATCCAACCACCAAGTACTCCAAGAAACATTGCAATTCCTATTAGAAATGGATACAACAACAGCGCTATTATTTTAGGAAACACCAGATAATTTAGAGAATTTACACCCATCACTTCAAGAGCGTCAATTTGTTCCGTAACTCTCATGGTTCCAATGCTTGATGTGATAAAAGAGCCCATTTTTCCCGCCATAATTACGGAGATAAAAGTAGGAGCAAATTCTAATATTACGGATTGTCTTGTTGCAAAACCAATAAGGTATTTTGGAATTAATGGATTGGTCAAGTTTAATGCTGTTTGTATAGCGACAACACCTCCAACAAAGAAAGAAATAAAGGCTACAATGCCTAGGGAACCAATCACCAAATCATCAATTTCTTTAAAAATTAGATTTCTCATAACGGACCATTTGGTCTGTTTGTTGAAAATTTCTTTTAGCATGAG
>JAYTBZ010000390.1:0-2409 GCA_043736705.1 Flavobacterium sp.
TTTTTGAATAAAAATAAGCTACAAAGATAACTTTCAAATTATTAAATAACAATAAAAAGTCCTAAATACATTGCAACTACAACGATGTAAATTTGCAATTTTTATCAATTATAAATAAGGCGAGCGTATTGTAGTAAGACCTGTTCAATGTTGAATCATTTCCAGATTTTTAAAAGCACAGTAAATTTTCTACGACAATAAAAATTGCAACAAAAAAAAACGTTCCGAAAAAATCGGAACGTTTTTTAAACATTCGTAGGCAAAAAAACTAATTTTTATGCTTAGATAACTGCTACTTTCGCAGCAACTTTTCCTTTTCTTCCTTCTTCTTCTTCATAGCTAACTCTATCACCTTCGCGCAATTCTTCCGCGTTGATTCCTGATGCATGAACAAAAATGTCTTTTCCTGTTTCTTCGTCTGTAATGAATCCGTAACCTTTAGACTCATTGAAAAATTTAACTGTACCTGTACGCATTGTAATAGTAATAATAATTTATAATGAAGCAAATGTAATATTTAATATAATACGAAAGACATTCTTCTGTTTTTATTTTGTAAAAATATTGATATTCAACGTTTTCTATTAATATTCTCTACTTAATTTTTTCTAAACTAACTTAGTTACCAACTGATATCGATTAAGCCAATCTAATATGTAGCTCATTTAACTGAGCATCATCAATTTTAGATGGCGCATCAATCATAACATCCCTTCCTGAGTTATTCTTTGGAAATGCTATAAAGTCCCTTATGGTTTCTTGACCACCTAAAATAGCTACCAATCTATCCAATCCAAAAGCCAAACCTCCGTGGGGCGGCGCTCCAAACTGAAATGCATCCATCAAGAATCCGAACTGCGCCTTAGCTTCATCGTCAGTGAAACCTAAATATTTGAACATTAATTGTTGCGTCGCTTTATCATGAATACGAATGGAGCCTCCACCAATTTCATTTCCATTCAAAACCATATCGTAAGCATTAGCGCGAACTTTACCTGGATTTGTAGCCAATAAAGCCATGTCCTCAGGTTTTGGGGAGGTAAATGGATGGTGCATTGCATGCCATCTTCCACTTTCTTCGTCTAATTCTAATAAGGGAAAGTCAACAACCCAAAGCGGTGCAAACTCAGCTGGATTTCTCAATCCTAGTCGAGTAGCTAATTCCATACGCAGTGCGCTTAACTGGGTACGTGTTTTATCTGCTGGACCAGAAAGAACAAAAATCATATCTCCTGCTTTTGCGCCGGTAATTTTTGCCCATTGTTCTAAATCATCTTGATCGTAAAATTTATCAACTGATGATTTAAAAGTTCCGTCTTCGTTGCATTTCACATATACCATTCCTGATGCACCTATTTGAGGACGCTTCACCCAGTCAATTAAAGCATCTATTTCCTTACGTGTATAATTACCAACGCCAGGCGCAGCGATACCAACCACTAATTCTGCAGCATTAAAAACTGGAAATTCTTTGTGTTGCGCTACTTCATTCAACTCACCAAATTCCATTCCGAAACGGATATCCGGTTTATCATTTCCGTATGTTTTCATTGCGTATTCATAAGTAATTCTTGGGAATTTTTCTACTTCGATACCTTTTATTTCTTTTAATAAATATCTTGTCAATCCTTCAAAAACATTCAAAATATCTTCTTGTTCCACAAAAGCCATTTCGCAATCGATTTGTGTAAATTCTGGTTGTCTGTCTGCACGTAAATCTTCATCACGGAAACATTTCACGATTTGGAAATATTTATCCATCCCACCTACCATCAATAATTGTTTGAAGGTTTGCGGTGATTGTGGTAATGCATAAAACTGTCCTTCATTCATTCGAGAAGGCACTACAAAATCTCTGGCACCTTCTGGAGTAGATTTAATCAAATACGGTGTTTCTACTTCACAAAAATCTAAATCCGAAAGATATTTACGCACTTCCATTGCTACTTTATGACGAAACATCAAACTGTTTTTTACCGGATTTCTTCGAATGTCAAGGTAGCGGTATTTCATTCTGATATCTTCTCCACCATCTGTTTCATCTTCAATTGTAAAAGGAGGCGTAAGCGAAGCGTTAAGAATAGTAAGTTGGGTTACTAAAATTTCTATTTCACCCGTTGAAATATTTTTATTTTTAGCTTCACGCTCAATAACAGTTCCTTTTACCTGAATTACAAACTCACGACCAAGAGTTTTAGCCAGTTCAAAAACTGATTTTTCTGAACGACCTTCGTCGAAAATTAATTGCGTAATTCCATAACGATCTCGTAAATCAACCCAATTCATGAAACCTTTATCACGCGATTTCTGGACCCAACCAGCAAGAGTAACTTCTGTATTAATATGTGAGGCGTTTAACTCGCCACAGTTATGACTTCTATACATGTTCTAGATTTTAATTTATTTAGC
>JAYTBZ010000391.1:0-5254 GCA_043736705.1 Flavobacterium sp.
ATCGGTTTCAATTACTGTATCAATACCTATACTATACCCTCCTGAGTTTTTTTCTCCCATATTCAAAACTAAAAAATTAGAAGTCTGAATATCATTTGGCTTAATTTTATTTTTTAAATTTTCATCATTCTGCAACATTGCGATTTGATCCGGCTCCGAAAGAATTTCAAAAAAACGAATACTTGCACCTCCATTTGACTGCTGTGTCAAGACTTCGTATAAAGAATTCTTCTCGGAATTTTTTGTAGCTGTTGCTCCGCAAGAAACTAAAGCTAAAGCCACTACTGATAATACTATTTTTTTCATTGTTAGATTTTATTGATTAATAGATCCTATTCAAAAGTATTACTACATTCTACTATTGAAAAATTTAAAATCTACGCGTATTTTTCTATGGCTTTTTTATACAAAGCCTCATAAAGCGGTAATATGTTTTTGATGTCAAATTGTTTTGCAACTGCCAATGCATTTTCTTTAAATTTTTGCAGAATAACATCATCTTTTAAAATTTTTAATGCATTTTGTGCCATTTCATCTGTATTTCCCACATCGCTTAGATATCCTGAAATACCGTCAAAATTTACTTCTGGTAACCCTCCTGAATTACTTGAAATTACCGGAACACTCCAAGCCATAGCCTCAAGTGCGGCAAGACCAAAACTTTCTGTTTCTGAGGGCAATAAAAATAAGTCCGTGTAACTTAAAATTTTATCAATCTCGTTACTGTTACCAAAAAAGATAACTTTATCCAAAATTCCTAGTTCCTGACACAAATACTCTGCTTTCTCCTTTTCTGGGCCATCTCCTACCATCATCAATTTAGCAGGTATCTCTTTTTGAATGTTATAGAAAATTTTTATTATATCTGGAATTCGTTTTACTTTTCTGAAATTACTAATGTGCGTAATAATTTTCTCTTCTTTAGTAGCCATTAAGGAACGGTTACAAGCAGTGCGCGGATCATTCAAGTTGTTATTTAATTCAATAAAATTTGGAATGACTTCAATTTCATTTTTGATATTGAATAATTTTTGAGTGTCATCTTTCAAACTTTGGGAAACCGAAGTAACGAAATCTGATTTATTGATGCTGAAAGTAACTGCTGGTTTATAAAAGGGATGATTTCCAACTAAGGTAATATCCGTTCCGTGTAAAGTTGTAACCATTGGAATATTAATACCTTCATCTTTCAACATTTGCTTTGCCATGTAGCCCGCATAAGCATGTGGAATCGCATAATGTACATGAAGCAACTCAATTTTATATAATTTTACCATGTCTACTAATTTACTCGACAAGGCCAATTCGTAGGGTTGGTATTGAAATAAAGGATACTCTGGAACATTTACTTCATGGTAATGTACGTTGGGATTCAAAAGTGCTAAGCGAACCGGTTGACTGTAAGTAATAAAATGGATTTCGTGTCCGCGCCGTGCTAATTCAAGTCCTAATTCTGTTGCGACAACACCACTTCCTCCAAAGGTAGGATAACAAACTATTGCAATTTTCATCTCTCTATTTTAGTGAAACGAAATTACTAAAAATTGGAATTGGTTTTATGGAAATTTAAGTTAAATAAGAACCAAATATAAAATCTGAATCCAAGAATATTCAAATTCTTTAAATAATTACGAGAACCACCAATATTGCTAAATAATAGCGGATTGCAATGGAAAATTATTTTCTATCGGTTCTCCACTTTTTTTTATTAATCCATTTATTCACTTTGTAGGTAAGATACGCAGATCCACTACCAATAATAGCACCAGCAACTACATCACTAGGATAATGAACTCCTAAATGCATACGGGAATAGCCAACGGTACTTGCCCAAATAAAAGAAGGCGCAATAACATACCATTTGGGATAGGCCAAACTAAGCGACGTAGCGGTTGCAAAAGCCAAAGAGGTATGGCCCGAAGGAAAAGATTCCCCTGTAGAGGATGAGGCTTGATCAATATCTGGGTAGGTTTCAAACGGTCGGTCCCTTTTTACTGCTTTTTTTAATGCTAAAGTAATAAATCCATTAACTAGGAATGCTTCTCCGATAAAAATGGCTTGTTTCTTAATAGTGCTGTCTTTTTTGATTAATCCTACAGTGTACAAAAAAATTGGAGCACCAATACTCACAGGAGCCGCACTATTGGTAACAAATTTAAAAGTTGGATCTAAACTTTTATTTCTACCTATATTAATTTCTCGAAGCAAATTAATATCTACATGTTGAGCATTGACAGAAGTTATGCTAAAAAGCACTATCCATATTTTTATTTTTGCAAAAGCTGAAATCATATTTTTCATTAAGTTATTTTTAGAATAGTAATAGGGGCTTAATACTGATAACTTAAACACATTTTTACACTACTACGAACCAATTAATTAAGACCAAATCAATTTAGTCCATAATTGCTTCATAAATGATTTTTTGAATGTCCTCTCTAATATTTTCTTTTGATAATCTATTTTTAGTTGCAGTTGGAAAAGTTCTATTAGATAGAAATACATAAACAATTTGCGTTTCAGCATCAGCCCATGCCATCGTTCCGGTATAGCCAGTGTGCCCAAAGCTAGTCATCGAAGCACAACCACATGTAGGTCCTTCAGAACCCAATTGCGGTTTATCAAAACCAAGTCCTCGCCTATTTCCTGCTGCACAAAAATAACAGGTATTAAAATCATTAAAAGTTTTTTCAGAAAAATACTGTTTATTGCCGTAATTTCCTTTTTGCAGGTATAATTCCATTATTTTAGCCACATCCATAGCGTTTGAAAAAACACCAGCGTGACCCGAAACACCGCCTTCTAAGCCTGCAGATAAATCATTAACATAGCCTTGTAAAAGTTGCTTCCGAAAATAAGAATCCATTTCTGTAGGTGGAATTCTATTTTTATCAAACTTTTCTAATGGATTAAAACTAGTATTATTCATTCCGAGTGAGCGATAAAAATTTTCCTGAATTAAAATATCTAACGTTTTACCCGTTGTTCTTTCTAAATAATCCTTTAAGATCATAAAGGTCAAATCGCTGTATTTGTATTCTTTTTTAGTCGAAATTTTACTTTTAACAATAAGTTCCATAATAGTATTGCTAAAATCATTTCTGATAAAAAGACTGTCCGCCAATCTTTTTGAGAAATTTTCTTCCGATACTTTTCTAAAAAAAGCTTCCGAAGGAAATTTCGAATTGTCCATTGTGGCTTTATAAAACGGTATTCCAGCTGCAAGTCCGGCGTAATGTGAAAGCAAATCTTTGAAATTGATATTTGCTTTATCTGAATCTTTAAATATTGGAGACATGGTTCCTAGCGTAGTTTCTAGATTTATTTTTTGCTGATCGTACTGCAACATCACATTTGGCAACGTAGCAACTATTTTAGTTAAAGACGCAAGATCATAAATATCTGAATCTTTCACCTTAATAGCTTTATCGTAGGTATGAAACCCGTAGGATTTTTGAAAAATCACTTTTCCATTTCGGGCCACTAAAACCTGAATTCCTGGTGTCATTTTGCCATCAATCGCTTTATTAGCAATTGCATCAATATTTGACAATATAACTCCATTCATCCCTACATTTTCTGGAGTTGCAAATCCCAATCGATTTAATTTTTCGGTAGACAAACCATCATTTACTTTGAAACTTGAGTGAATCGAAACCGGCAATTTCCCTTTGGCTTCAATAGCACCAAAAATTAATTCTGCAGAAACAGTTTGTGCAATTACACTATTTTGATAGGAAACGACCAATCCTTCGATGTCGTCAAAATTAGTGATAGGCAACAACGAATACGGTTTAGCAAAAACATCCAGAATAACAGTATTGTTTTTGGCAAGAAAATTAATTTTAAATAATTCATCTGATCGTAAATCATCGTTTTTAAAAGCCAAATCTGACTTGTGATAACCAATAATTACCGTAGTAAACGGTTGCAGTTTCGCTTGTAAACTATCCAAATTCGAATCGGCAATAACAGTTACTTCAGCGTATTTTTGTAACGTAGAAATAAAGGCGTCATTAGTATCATCTCCTATTTTTACGTAAACAATTTTTTGTTTTTCTAAATTCTTAATAGGCAACACAGCATCTTCATTTTTTAGAACCGTTAACGCATTTTCGAACAATTCATATTGTAAAGAACTATTTTCTGATGCGTTCAAATCATTGTATAGATTAGCTGTTAATATCGGTTTATAGGAATTTAATCCCGCTTTGAATTTAAATCTCAGAATTTTCTTTACCGATGAAGCCAATCGTTCTTCAGAAAATAAATTTTTTGAATAGGCTAAAACAAACTTTTCTATTGCTGTTGGAACGTCTTCTGGAAATAACAGTACATCATTTCCTGCCATAAAGGCTTCAAAACTGATTTCGCTGGGGAGTTTATTATTATTTATACTTTTCATATTCAAAGCATCGGTAAAAATAAGACCCTTGAAACCTAATTCTTTCTTAAGTATATCAGTTACCACATTATAAGAAATGGATGATGGATATTCCGGTCTTGGTTCTAAACTAGGAACATTTAAATGTGCTACCATCACAGAAGACAGTCCTTCATGAAACATTTTCTTATACGGGTAAAATTCAATTTCCATTAATCTTTCCTTTGAAAGATTAATGGTTGGCAATCCTTTATGAGAATCTATTTCTGTGTCACCATGACCAGGAAAATGCTTTCCAGTAGAAAAAACGCCTTGGCTCTGAACTCCTTTCATTATTGCAATAGCACGTTCTGTAACTTTGAATTTATCTTCTCCAAAAGAACGAAAGCCTATGATGGGATTTCTGGGATTTGTATTAATATCTAAAACTGGAGCGAAATTGAATTGCAAACCCAATCGCTTGCTTTGTTTTCCCATTTGAACACCCACACGCTCCAATAATTTCATGTCTTGGATGGCTCCAAGAGTCATGTTCCAAGGATAACGATAAGTGGAATCTAGCCGCATGTTTAATCCCCACTCGGCATCACTACCAATAAATAATGGGATTTTGGACTTAGATTGAAAACGATTAGTTAATTTAATTTGACGGATTGGTCCACCCTGAAAGAAAATTAAACCTCCGATTTTATTCTCTTCAATTAACTGATCTATGGCTTTTACATGAACTGAATCTTTGTTCGAATAAGCAGCAACCATAAATAATTGACCGATTTTCTCCCGCAAATTCATTGCATTGTATACACTATCTACCCATTTTGAACCTTCAACAGATACCTCAAAAAGTTGAGGAGTATTACTGAGTTTTAT
>JAYTBZ010000392.1:0-2408 GCA_043736705.1 Flavobacterium sp.
TACCAAGGAAAGAAAATACAAAATGGAAGCATTGGTCTTTATCTTTTTGTTTTCGTATTAGGGCTTTGTGCCATTGTTTCTTATTTATTTTTAGCTCAATAATTTTATACTATGAATGTATCTTTAATATTAATTATACTTTTGGTTGGTGCGTTTGTAACTTATCTTGCAGGCGATAAACTGGCTTCAAAAATGGCTTTGTTTTTTGGGTTAGCTGCTGCAGGCGCTTCTATTGTATTATTAAATCACTATAATTTAGGTGAAAATATCAGTTTCATCAATCAGTGGATCACACAACCTAATATTTCTTTTGCACTGAAAGCAGACGGATTATCGATGGCGATGCTTTTGTTGACCACAGTTTTGACTCCAATAATTATTTTTTCTTCTTTTGGGAATGACTATAAAAATTCAAAATCATTTTATGCGTTAATCTTGTTTATGTCATTTGCAATGGCAGGAACATTCTTGGCATCAGATGGTCTTTTGTATTATATTTTCTGGGAATTAGCATTAATCCCAATTTACTTCATCGCTTTGATTTGGGGTAACGGTGATACAGATCAACGTAAAAAAGCAGTAGTTAAATTCTTTATCTACACCTTAGCAGGTTCTTTATTTATGTTAGTTGCTTTTGTTTATATGTATCAAAAAGCGGGAAGCTTCCTAATTGAAGATTTATACAAATTGAACTTAACAGCAACCGAACAATTATGGATATTCTTGGCTTTCTTCTTGGCGTATGCCATTAAAATTCCATTAATCCCGTTCCATACTTGGCAAGCAAATGTGTATCAAAAAGCACCAACTGTTGGTACTATGCTTTTATCTGGTATTATGTTAAAAATGGGATTGTATAGCGTTATTCGTTGGCAATTGCCATTGGCGCCATTGGCAGCAAAAGAATATCTGAATATTTTTATTGGACTTGGAATTGCAGGTGTGATATACGGTTCTATTGTGGCATTGAAACAAAAAGACCTCAAGAAATTACTAGCCTATTCTTCTTTGGCTCACGTTGGATTAATAGCGGCTGGAACGTACACTTTGACATTAGATGGATTGCGTGGTGCGGTTTTACAAATGATTGCTCACGGTTTTGTAGTTGTGGGATTGTTTTATGCAGCTGAAATTATCTTCAGAAGGTACGAAACCAGAGCCATTGCTGAAATGGGTGGTATTCGTTCTCAATCACCAAAATTCACATCGATGTTTTTAATTTTGGTTTTGGCATCAGTAGCCTTGCCAACTACTTTTAATTTTATTGGCGAATTCACCATTTTATACAGTCTTTCACAAATCAATATTTGGTTTGCTATTTTAGGAGGAACAACCATAATTTTAGGAGCGTATTATATGTTGAAAATGTTTCAACATGCCATGTTGGGCGAAACCAATTCAAAAGCTTTTGCTGATGTAACTATCAATGAAGGAATAACATTGGTGCTTATAATTGGTGTTTTATTCTTTTTTGGGATGTATCCAAAGCCAATTACCGATTTGATTACGCCAAGTCTGGAAGAAATTCTTAAAGTGATCCATAGAAATTAGGATTTAGGATTTGAGATTTAGGATTTTTTGTTGGATGAGTAAAAAGGAAGATTTTAATCATGACTAAAGAGCAATTAAAAAATAGGACGAAGCAATTTGCATTGGATGTTTTTAAATTCTTAATGAGGTTAAATAAAACTAAAGCTGTCGATGTAGTTTCATACCAGCTTTTTAAATCGGCTTCATCAGTAGCTGCTAATTATAGAGCAGTTTGTAGAGGTAAATCTACTGCTGATTTTTTAAATAAATTAAAAGTAGTAGATGAAGAAGCAGATGAAAGTTTATTTTGGTTGGAGTTTATAAAAGGATTAGAAATAGAATGTGACAAAATTGAGCTTGAAAAATTAATAAAAGAAGCTGATGAATTGGTAGCAATTTTCTCAGCAGGGATAAGAACAATAAAAGAAAAAAATAATATAAAAAATTAGGTTTCAGATATAAAGAATTAGTCGGTTTTTAAATCCTAATTCGTAAATCTTAAATCAAACAATCAAAAAATGAATACATTAATAGCTATAATAGGATTAGGTGTTTTATGCCTTTTATTTGAAATTTTTAATTTAAGAAAAGCCATTGTGCCAATAACTATCGTTGGATTGTTAGCTGTGCTGGGACTAACCATGTCTGAATTTTGTTCGACAGAAAGTTACTATAACAATATGATTGTTGTAAGTAAATTTTCAACGACATTTTCTGCTTTGTTTATCGTACTTACCATTTTTTTAGTGGCTTTAGGACATAATTTTTACGAAAATCACCAATCAAAAATCTCTGATTTTATTGCTATCAAAGTTTTTTTATTAGCTGGAGAACCTTCATAAACATCTGGTGCCCAAAAGTGAAAAGGGACAGCTGCG